>JBGPZS010000420.1:0-4090 GCA_041493865.1 Terriglobia bacterium | reverse complement strand
TACCATTTTGAAATGCCGTCGGCGGAGCTGGCAGACCATATCCGCAGGAAAGTTTCAGTACTGGTGGCGCCGGGCGGGTATCTGGGAACGGAAAACCACCTTCGCATCACCGTGGGCTACCCGCCGCAGAAAATCACAACCGCGCTGGAGCGGATCGGCGCGACAGTGGCGGAGTTGGTGGGAGCAGCGACTGCGGCGCGGCGCTAAAAACCGGAAGATCCTTACCAACGGAGAGCACAGAGGCCGCGGAGAAAAGCAAGACTACCGCGGATTGACGCGGATCAACGCGGGTTGCGAAGAAGGCGGATTGCGGAGAGGATCATGGCTAAAGAAAACTCAGTCCTTACTGCCCACGACGGCAAAGTCCTGATCGTCACCATCAACCGCCCAGAAGTTCGCAATGCGGTCAACTCTTCTACGGCCCTTGCGCTGGCAGACGCGTTTCAGGAATTCGAGGGCGACGATGAACTATGCGCGGCGGTGCTGACCGGCGCTGACGGAACGTTCTGCGCTGGGGCCGATCTGCGCGAGGTTGCGGAAGGCCGTCGCACAGCGATTGATGAAGACGGAAAGGGACCGATGGGGCCGACATGGATGCAGCTGTCCAAGCCGGTGCTGGCAGCAATCGAAGGCCACGCTGTTGCCGGCGGCCTGGAGCTGGCGCTGTGGTGCGATCTCCGCATCGCCGCGCGCGACGCGCTATTCGGCGTATACAACCGCCGCTTTGGCGTGCCGCTGATCGACCTGGGCACTGTGCGCCTGCCGCGGATGATTGGCCAGGGCCGCGCGCTTGACCTGATTCTTACCGGCCGCGGTGTTTCTGGCGAAGAAGCATTACAGATGGGACTAGTGAACCGGCTGGTCGAACCGGGCAAGGCGCTTGAGGCTGCGGTTGGGCTGGCGCGTACACTGGCGGATTTTCCTCAACATGGCTTGCGCGCGGACCGCACGTCAGTCTATGAACAATGGTCGCTGGGATGGGAGGATGCGCGGCGCAATGAACTCAAGCATGGATTGCAAGTGCTGGCTTCCGGAGAATCAAGAGCAGGGGCGCAGCGGTTCGCGGCCGGTGCGGGCAGGCACGGCAGCTTCAGGAACAAACCAGGAGCTTGAGAGCATGAAGCTGGAAGGACAGGGAGCGGAGAGCGTCCAGAATATTTTTTATCGCGCGAATTTCATACGCGATCTGGATATTCGTCTAGACAAAGTGGCCGAGGGCCTTTGCGAAACCAGCCTGGTGGTGCAGGAGCGATTGCGCCAGCAGCACGGGTTTGTTCACGGCGGCGTCATTGCCACGCTGGCCGACCACACGGCCGGCGGCGCTGCCCGCTCCGTCTCCGGCTCCAGGGACGTGCTGACGGTGGAGTTCAAGATCAATTATCTGCGACCGGCAACGGGTGACCGATTGCGCTGCACCGCAACTGTACTGCGCGCTGGAAGGACCGCCATTGTGGCGGAGGCCTTGGTCTTTTCTAATAACTCCGGCAAAGAAGAGCTGGTGGCCAAGTTGACGGAAACTCTTTTTGTGGCGGGCGATCCTAAAACGCGCTCGGGCGGCGACTAAGCCGGTTTCAGAGTTGCCGCAAGCCCGGAGAAAAACCTCAGGGGCTGAAGCCGGGCAATTTATAACGTGCCGCAAGCCTAAAAGGCCTGCTCCACCGCGTAGTGGTCTACATGTACGCTGAAAATTGTCTAAGCTTTGCGGCGCTCCTCCAGTTCCTCCGGAGTCCGGGGCCAGTCCTGGCGCAGGAGGCGGCTGAGAGAACGGTCCGCTAGAAGCTTCCCTCCCGTCTGGCAGTGGGGACAATAATTGGTCTCATTGGAGGCATAGCGGATGCGTTGGACCTTCGCGCCGCAGCACGGGCAAGGTTTGCCGTAGCGTCCATGGACCGCCATCTCTTCGCGAAACGCAGTAACTTTTTCGGGGAACTTCTGGCCTGTCTCGCGCCGGAGATTGTCAGTCCATTGCACCAGAGTCTGCCGCGTGGCTTCATAGAGCCGCCCGATCTCTTCCGGGTCCATGCGCTGGGTCAATAACACGGGCGATAGCTGCGCGTGATAGAGAATCTCATCGGAGTAAGCATTGCCAATGCCGCTGAACAGCCGCGGATCGGTGAGTGCGCGCTTCAGCGTGTGATTGGCGGAGGTTAGCACCGCACTGAACTGCTCAAGCGAGGCGGCGAAGACATCGATGCCGCCGGGATCGAGCGCGGCCAAACCAGATTCACCCTTGACCAGATGTAAAGATGCGCGCTTCCGCGTACCGGCTTCAGTGAGTGTAAGCGTACCGGAGTCGAAGTCGAAGGCGGCGAGCGTGCGTCTGCCGTCGGCGGTCTTTCGTTTCTGGCTCCAGTGCAGACGGCCGGCGATCATCAGGTGGAACACGAGCCAGAGATCGTTGTCGAAACCGAAGGCGATGCGCTTGCCCACACGGCGCAGGCCGGTCACGGTGCGGCCATGAATCGATTCGATAGAGGGATCGGCGGTGCGCAGGAGTGAAGGCCCGCGAACTTCAAAGCGCTCCAGCACGTGTCCGACGACGCGCTGCTCCAGCGCTTCCATGTAAACGACGATGTCAGGAAGTTCAGGCATGGCTTATTATTTTGTCGCTCCAAACTTGAGGCGCACAGCAGGCGTTGGACCCTGCTGACCGAAATCCTGACCCTGAGCTTGCCGAAGGGGAAGGGCCTGTTCCGCCAGCCCTGCATCTGTGGGCTCGCCAGGCTAGCCGGGCTCGCCCTTCCTATGCTCAAAGTTATCTTGTCGCTTCGCGACAGACCGGGATTATTTCTTGGCCAGTTCCAGCTCAATCTTCTTGGCGGCAGGATCGAGCTTGGCAATGTGGAAACTGCGTATCTGTCCCGTCGAAGAAGCGTCGGGTTTGGCGCTGACGGGCGAAGCTCCGCTCTTCCAGCGCTGCTGCAACATGGAGCTGAGGGATGACAGGTCGGCGGTTTTGGCCGTGGCGGCCTTCTCTTCCTTTGCCGGCGCGTCTTCAACCATACGGCACGTTGCCTGGACACCCTCACCCAACTCAACGCGGGCAATCCCGCCGGAAACCTGCACGACGCGGCCAGTGACCGTGTCGCCTTCCTTGTGCTCGGCAATGTATTCATCCAGGCTGGAGGGCACCATTTGCTTGATGCTGAGACGTACGTTCCGTTTTGCGCCGTCAAGATCGAGCACCTGGGCTTTCACCGTTTGCCCAACCTTGAGCACGTCCTGGGGATGATTGATGCGTTTTTCCGCACTGATTTCGCTCACGTGGATCATTCCTTCCACGCCCTCGGCAATCTGCACGAACGCGCCAAACTTGGTGATGCTTACCACCGGGCCCTCAATCACAGAGCCGATAGTGAGGTTCTTTGCGGCTTCGATCCACGGATCGCCCAACGCCTGCTTCAGTCCCAGCGAGATACGCCGCTCCGCGACGTTTACTCCCAGGATCACGGCTTCCACGGTCTCTCCGGGCTTGACCGCGTCACTGGGCTTGCGGACTTTTTTCGACCATGACATTTCGGAAACGTGGATCAAGCCCTCGACTCCAGGCTCAAGTTCCACGAATGCTCCGAAATCCATCAGCCGCGTAATCGTGCCGCGCACGCGCTCACCAGGCTTGTACTTGTCGGCGGCTGCGTCCCACGGGTGGGGCAGAAGCTGCTTCATGCCGAGCGAGACGCGGCGCTTGTCCAGGTCCACCTTGAGCACGCGGGCTTCAATCTCCTGGCCCACGGAGAGAAAGTCGGAAGGCTTGTTGACGCGGCTCCAGGAGATTTCCGTGACGTGTAGCAACCCGTCCACGCCGCCAATATCGACGAAGGCGCCGTAGTCGGCCAGGCTGCGGACGGTGCCGCGCACGGTCTCGCCTTCCTGGATCTCAGAATAGCGGCGCTCTTTGCTGGCGCGCTCTTCCTCTTCGGCAATCACGCGGCGGTCCACCACCACGTCTTCTTCCGTGACGTCGAGTTTGGTGATGCGGCAGCGGATCTCCTGCCCCACCAGCCTTTCCATTTCGGCGACATCACGCACGCCACTGCGCGAAGCCGGCATAAAGGCGCGAACGCCCACATCGACGCTCAGGCCGCCTTTG
>JBGPZS010000458.1:0-3765 GCA_041493865.1 Terriglobia bacterium | reverse complement strand
GTCCCACTCTCGGAAATTAAGGTAAGCAAGCTTTTTGAGGATTCTGCGCTGGTCCGCCAGGGCCGGCTGTCCGTGGTGCCGCTGAGCCAAGAACAATACGAGTGGCTCACCGGAAGGTAGCGCACTGCGCGGTATCCCTGCAAACTGATTTATAATTTCTAGTTGCGATAAACCAGCCAGTGCACACCTGTGGAAGGATTTCATGCCAACTGACGTACTGATGCCCCAGATGGGCGAATCGATTTTTGAAGGCACGATCACCAAGTGGCTGAAAAAGCCGGGCGAAAAGGTCCAGCGCGATGAGCCGCTGTTTGAAATCTCCACGGACAAGGTGGATGCCGAAATTCCCGCGCCCGCGGCCGGTGTATTAAAAGAGATCAAGGTGAAGGAAGGCGCTACGGTGCAGGTGAACACAGTGGTCGGCGTGATTGATGCCGAAGGTGGCGCAGCCGCGAAGGCTCCAGCAGAGCCGCCGCCAGCCCAGGCGAAGGCTGCAGCGCCGGTCGCAAACTCGGCCGCGCCTCAAGCCGATGGGACTTCCACCGCGAAGCAGCCGCCAGCGACAGAATCGTCGGCGCCCGTCCGGGAAGAAAAAGCTCCGGCTGGAGCGAACGGCGGGGCAGCCACGGATGTAGTGATGCCGCAGATGGGCGAATCCATCTTTGAAGGCACCATTACCAAGTGGCTGAAGAAGGTTGGGGACAAAGTCCAGCGGGACGAGCCGCTGTTTGAAATCTCCACTGACAAAGTGGATGCCGAGATTCCCGCTCCCGCCTCCGGCGTACTGCGCGAGATCAAAGTCAAGGAAGGCGCCACGGTACAAGTCAACAGCGTGGTGGCGGTGATCGGTGGCGCAGGAGCGCCGGGCGCTGCTCCGGCAAAACCGGCGCCCGTGCAGGCAGCGCCTCAGCCACAGGCCCCGCCGCAACAACAGGCGCAGCAGCGTGAGCAAGTCATCGGTTTCCCTGCCGGCGATCGTGGACACGATGGCGAGCGCGTACGCTCCTCACCTCTGGTGCGCCGTATGGCGCGTGAGAGCAACGTTGACCTCGGCCAGGTTCCGGGCACCGGTCTGGGCGGGCGCATCAGCAAACACGATATTCAAAATTTTATCCAGCAGCATGGCGCAGGCCAGACCGGAGGCGGGTTGCAGGCTGTTACCGCGCCGCCGCAGGCTCGGCCCGCACAACCGCAAGCGCCACCGCAACCGTCGCCACGGCCATCCGCGCCGCCCGCCACCCAAGTGCTGCCGGGCGAACTGGTCCCCATGACGCCGATGCGCAAAAAGATCGCCGAGCGCATGGTGGAATCCAAGCGCACCAGCGCGCACGTGCACTCGGTTTTCAAGGTGGACATGACGCGTATCGCCAGGTTCCGCGAGAAGAACCGCAAGGCATGGGAGGCGCGCAACGGCGTCAAGCTGACGTTCCTGCCGTTCATCGCCAAGGCGCTGCTGCATGGAATTCGCGTGAAACCGGTGATCAACGCCTCGGTCGTTGGCGACGCGATCCAGTATCACAAGAACGTGAACATCGGCATTGCGGTGGCATTGGAATGGGGACTGATCGTGCCCGTGGTCAAGGGCGCGGAAAACCTGAGCTTCGTCGGGCTACAGCGGGCCATCGTGGATCTGGGCGAGAGAGCGCGCGGCAAAAAGCTGGTGCCGGACGACGTGCAGGGCGGCACCATTACCATTACCAATCCGGGGATTTACGGCCCTCAGTTCGGCTTGCCCATCATCCTGCAGCCGCAAGTTGCGATCCTGGGCATGGGCGGCATCTTCAAAGAGCCGGTGGTCGTGACCGATGAGGACGGCAATGATTCGATTGCCGTGCGGCACATCATCCGGCTATCCGTGGGCTACGATCATCGCATCATCGACGGCGCCGATGCTGACCAGTTCATGGTGGCAGTGCGCGAATACCTGGAGAATTTCAACGAAGATATTGGATAAAGGAAATCCAACCTGACTCCCGAGACACGCGGCGTGCGGAACATGCTCGCCGCTTGTGGTTTTTTACGCAGAATTTACAGAACTCTTTCGCCTGCCGGGATTTCCATGAACTCTAATCAACTGGTTGTGAATTCACGGGCTTACGAAGCAATATCGTGTTCTGCTGTGGTCCTGCCTCTGGCGTTACAGAAGTTCCACTACTCTGGATAATGCATGCAGCAGGGCGTAAAATTTCTTTTAACGCTTTTACGTTCCATGCGAAGAAGTTCATACAAAGGGGTCATGGCACTATGTCAAAAATCTGTGGAATTCTGCTGGGTTGTGCGCTGTTGATTGGGGTGGCAGGCTGTGGCGGCGGCAGTTCCACTCCTGCGCCGACTCCGACACCGCCACTTGTTAATCCTCCGACCGTGAGCGCCAGTTCCACCACCGTGCAGATTGGCGGAACGCGGCAGTTTACCGCGACCAATTTTTCCACGGCTGTCACGTGGAGTATCAATCCGGCAATCGGAACGATCGATACCAACGGCCTCTACCATGCTCCGGCAACTTTTCCTTCGCCCAACAGCCTCACTGTGACCGCGACAGCGGGCGCGCAGACTGCGTCAGTTGGCGCTACAGTGGTGTTCCCCAATGATACTGCCAGCTCGCAAGCAACCCCGGTCAAACTTGGCACCTCCGGTGGCAACGTAAATGACACTGGCACAAGCGTGTGTTGTATCGGCACCATGGGTAGCCTGTGGACCCGCGCCGATATTGCCCGCCCCTTGATCCTGAGCAACAACCACGTGCTGGATAAATCCAGCTTTGGCGTGGTTGGCGACGTCATCGATCAGCCAGGACCCAACGCCTGCTTCCCCGGCGCCGCAAAACAGATCGCTGCTCTCACTCAGGGTGCTGCGCTGGCCCCGGCCGGTACAACGCAGGGACGCACGGGAGCCTCGCCCAGCAACACTGATTCTGCCATCGCGGAGATCACTGCAGGCACGGTGGACCTGACGGGAACAATTCTGGATCTTGGCGCAGCCGGTCCGACCAGTATTTTAGCGGCGCCACCATCAGCCACTCTTGCCACGGCGACCCTGGGACTGGCGGTTTCCAAAAGCGGCAGAACCACCGGACTGACGTGTTCGACGGTTGGCTCCATCAACACCAGCGTGCAGGTGGCGTATGAAACCTCATGCGGCAGCAATGTGACCGCTTTCAATGCAACGTACACCAACCAGGTGGTCATCAATGGCGGCACATTCAGCGCCGGCGGTGATTCTGGCTCACTGGTAGTGACCACCGCAACAGCGCGGCCGGTGGCGCTGCTTTACGGCGGCAGCACCAACGACACCGTTGCCAATCCGATTCAGGACGTGATCAATGCATTTTCTCCTTCGGTCCCGAATACGCTGACGATCGTCGGCGGCGCCGATCATGCGGTGAGCTGCGCTCCGACAGCCACGGGAGGCCCGCAACAGGCCGGCACTCTCTCTGCCACCGTACCGCTTTCAGCCGCTGAGCGCCAGCGCGTAAACGCAGTGCAACTGAGACTCGGCGGCGTGCTGATGCAGGATTCCGCGGTCAGTTCGGTGAGTGTTGGCGCCAGTGCAGACAGTCCAGGCGAAGGCGCGCTGGTTATTCACTTGTCGCGGGGCGCGAACGCGCCGATTCCGGCAGTGATGGATGGCGTTCGCACGCGCGTGGTTTTTGACGACGCGAGCGGCGCGGTGCAGCCGTCGATCGGCCAGGTGCAGATTGATCATGCCACAGCGGTCAAAGAGGCCCATGTTGCCGATCTGATGGGCCAGCCCGGAATTCAGGGC
>JBGPZS010000204.1:0-7146 GCA_041493865.1 Terriglobia bacterium | reverse complement strand
GTGCCTGAAAGAATAACGTCGCGGACCCTCAGGTTGGCGTTGGCGACTTTGAATTTGTATGCGGTGGGAAGCTGTCCGAATTCCGCGGACAGCATGTAGGAAATCTCGCTGGGCAAATTTTTGGAAGCGAGTAGCTTGGTCAGGGCCGCGGAGACTTCGTCAGACATGCTGCCGGAAGTAGGCAACTGGCCGGTGTAGAGCGGCACCGCCTGATGAATGGCCTCCTGCAATTCGTTCTCACTGAACCAGACAAAGTTTTCAAATACCGCAGGAAGTAATTTTTCTGCGTCCGCCACCTGGAAGTCGGCCTCCACCCCTTTGGCGCCGATGGCGGGCTTAAAGAGGAACTGCACGGAGGAAAAGGCCCCGCTGTTTCCCAGACGGTTGGCCGCGTTCTGCAAGTCGTTTGAGGTGACCTGCGTGTTGACGGTCAGACCGGTAGCGCGCACCAAGTCTTCTTCGCGGTAGCGTTCCGAGCCAGTGACCAGGACCCGGGCCAGGTTATAGCGATCGGCGGCGCCTACCAGAGCAGGCAGCAAACAAAGCAGAAGCAAAACGATGCGTCGCATAGAGTAGAGCTATTCTGCCCTGAAAACCCGCATCTGGCTAGGCAGGGGCTACGCGGGGCAGGAGAGGCGCATCCAATTGCAGGCGAGCTTTGGGTCTTGATGGGGAAATATATGAAACGGCTTTTTGTTGTTTTATTGGTGGCGGGAGCGCTTGTTTTCTCCGGGTGCGGTGGTGTGTCAACGCCCGTCTCAACACAGCCGCCTCCACCTACTGCCACGGCTGACCACGTCTTCCTGGTGGTATTGGAAAATCACAGTTTTGGCCAGGTGTTGGGAAACCCGGCCATGCCGTATTTGAATTCTCTGGCCTCCGCACACAGCCTGGCGGCAGACTACTTTGCCGACGCTCACCCTTCAATCCCAAACTACTTCATGTTAACCACCGGGAATCCTCAAACTTTCGATGATAGTTTTTCCGGGACCATCACGGACAATAATCTCGTCCGCGTACTCAACGGCGCAAACAAATCGTGGAAGGCGTACGTCGAAAGCCTGCCATCTGCTGGATACACGGGGCCAGACGCAGGCACCTATTTGAAGCACCACAATCCTTTCGCATATCTCAGTGACGTAACCGGATCCGCGACGCAGGCGGCGAACATGGTTCCGTTCCCCCAGTTCTCGTCTGATCTTGCTGCTGGATCGTTGGCCAACTTCGTATATCTGCTGCCGGATTCACAGAACGATGCGCATGATTGTCCCGGAGGAGCCGCGACCTGCACCGACGATCAGAAACTTGCAGCGGCCGACAACTGGTTGAAAGCGAACATCGATCCTTTGCTCAACAGCCCGAAGTTTGGCAACAGCGTGCTCATCATAACGTTTGACGAGTCCATAATCACCGATGTGACAGACGGCGGCGGTCAGGTTATGACTGTTCTGGTGGGGCCGCACGTGAAGTCCGCATTCCGGTCAACCACGATGTACCAACACCAGTCTGTCCTCCGGCTGATTCTGCAACTGCTGCAAGTCAATGACATGCCGGGTGCTTCAGCGACAGCGAATTCGATGGGTGAGTTCTTCCAGTAATTAGCAATCACAGCAAACGCGGTCCGGAATCGACAAGCGTAATCAGAAGGCCATGAATGGCATTTTCTTGCGCTTTTCCTTGTGCGCGAATGGCCGGTTCAGGAACTCGACCATCGGCGCCATGACCTCAAAGCGTTTGGCGAGCTCCGGGACGAGCCGAGGACTGGTGAGCACGCCGATATCCAGCGTGGACTCCAGGTACCACTGCTTCTGCCGCAACAGCTCTTCAGCAGGATGGTCCGCGGAAAATCCCTTGGGCACGCGGGTCAATTGCTCGCCTTGTAGCGAGCCGACCAACTTGCGCAATGCTTTGTTGTTCAGGATGGCCTCGAACTCTTCGTGACTCTCCTGAAGCAGAGTGCGGTAGGCCAGCAGCTCATCGCGGTCGGGACCGTACACGCCGCCGAAAGCCAGCAACTCCTTCTCTGTGAAGTGGAGGTAAAACACAGCGCCCTCACGCTTGATTGCGCTATGGCGCGGGAAGATTGCCGCGATGTGCGTCTTATACGGTGTCTTGTCGGGCGAAAAGCGCGTGTCGCGATAGATCCGGTACACAGCCTTCTCGGGAGGAGTGACGTAGGCCGGAGCAAAGCGGGCAAACTCTTCATTCAGACACGCCACGAACTCCAGCATGGGCGCCTTGATCAGCGCTTCATACTTTTCTTTACGCGGCTGGAACCATTCGCGGCGGTTGTTGCGCTTGAGGGCGCGAAGAAAAGACAGGGCATCGGGCGGAAAACCGGGGAAAGACGACTTCACGATCTTGGGAACTAAAGATACTTGTGCCATTGAAAGCCTTTTGTGCCCCCGTTGGGGCTCAATCTTGTTTGCCACCTAACCCACCCTTCCGGCTTCGCATTCGCTCGCCTCAGGGTGGGCCAACCTGTTTTCGCGCCTTCGGCGCTTGCTCGTGGCGAGTTATTGCTCTTTGCCAGCCGAAAGAAGGAGCAATTTCAAACTGGCGGATGCGCAACCACCAAAAGTAGTCCGTGCCGTCCGTTGCCTAGTCAATTTGCCGTTACCAGTTGATCAGTGTGAATCAGTGGTGAGACCTGCCGACTTCTCCGCAATCAATTTTTTCACCCGCTCCACAAATTGTTCCGCCGGCACTGTGCCTTCCGGCTGCTGTTGGCCGCGGACGCGCACATTCACCGTCCCCGACTCAGCTTCTTTGTCACCCACCACCAGCAGGAACGGGATTTTCTGCATGGTATGTTCGCGGATCTTTGCGTTCATTTTTTCAGCACGATCGTCGAGGTGCGCGCGCACGCCAGCATCTTTCAATTGCCGGGCAAGTTTCTTGCCGTAGTCGGCGTGCCGCTCACTGATGGGAATGATCGCCACCTGGACCGGCGAGAGCCACACCGGGAAGGCTCCAGCATAATGCTCAATCAACACGCCGAAGAAGCGTTCCACCGAGCCATACAGCGCGCGATGCACCATGAGTGGCCGTTTGCGAGTGCCGTCTTCAGCCACGTATTCCAGGCCGAAGCGCTCCGGCAGGTTCCAATCAAACTGTATGGTCGAGAGTTGCCAGGGGCGGCCGATGGCATCGACCAGCTTGACGTCAATCTTGGGGCCGTAGAACGCTGCTTCGCCGGGGATGACCTTGTAGGGAATGTTGCTGCGCTGGAGGGCGATTTCCAGAGAGCGGTTCGCGGGCTCCCATTTTTCTGCGCCACCGAGGAAGTTCTTTGTGTCGTTGGGGTCCCAGGTGCTGAGTTCGACCTGGTATTCGGTGAAGCCAAAAGCCTTGAGCACGGCCAGGGCAAAGTCCATGCAGCCCACAATCTCATCTTCAATCTGCTCCGGCGTGCAGAAGATGTGGGCGTCATCCTGGGTAAAGCCGCGCACGCGCAGCAGGCCGTGCATCACGCCGGAGCGCTCATAGCGATATACCGTGCCCAGTTCGCCGTAGCGCTGCGGCAGGTCGCGATACGAGCGTAGCGCGTCCTGGTAGATGAGAATGTGACCGGGGCAGTTCATGGGCTTCATGCGGTATTCCGCGTCGTCGAGCTCCATGGGCGTGAACATGTTTTGCGCGTAATAGCCCTCATGGCCGCTGGTCTTCCACAGGTTCACGCGGAATACGTGCGGCGTGTACACCAGCGAGTAACCGCGCTTGAGGTACTCATCGCGCATCCAGTCTTCCATTTCCTTGCGGATGAGCCCGCCCTTGGGATGCCAGAAGATCAGCCCCGGCCCGGCCAGGTCCTGAACGCTGAAAAGGTCAAGCTGTTTGCCCAGCACGCGATGGTCGCGCTTTTTGGCCTCTTCAATCGCCTGCAGGTGCTGTTCGAGGTCTTTCTTGTTGAAGAAAGACGTGCCATAGATGCGCTGGAGCTGCGGGTTCTTTTCGTCGCCCAGCCAGTACGCGCCGGCGATGCTGGTCAGCTTGAAGGCCTTGATCCTGCCCGTGGAAGGAACGTGCGGCCCACGGCAGAAGTCCACGAACTTGCCGTTGCGATAGGTGGAGATGGGCTCGCCCGGCTTGGTGAACTGCTCAATGAAGTGGACCTTCATAAAGTCGCCTTCAGAGCGGAAACGGGCCAGCCCCTCATTGCGCGGGATGAACTCGCGCTCGAATTTTTCGTCACGCGCGGCCACTTCGCCCATGCGCTTCTCGATTTTCTCCAGGTCTTCCGGAGTAAAGGCCGTAGGGCGGAAGAAATCATAGAAAAAGCCGGTATCGGTGGGCGGGCCATGGCCCAGCTTGGTCTCAGGAAAAAGTTCAAGCACGGCCGTCGCCAGAAGGTGGGCGGAGGAATGCCGGTAGACCTCCAGCGCTTCAGGATCACGATCGGTAAGCAGCCGCAGGTCTACATCCTGCTCCAGGGGCTTGCTCAGGTCAGTGAACTGCCAGCCGTCTTTTGCTGGCTGCGCATGCATGCTGGCCGGAGTCTTGCCCACGTCAGCCGGTTCAGGGGCCGCCGGCTGATTGCTGCCTGCCGAAGGCCTGATCTTCGCCACCAGGGCCGCATCCGCCAGCCGGGGGCTGATGGAATGCGCGATTTCCAGAGGCGTGGCGCCTTTGAGGACTTCTTTCTTGCTCCCGTCAGGAAGCGTGATTTGAATGGTTTCTGGCATGTGTGAGACAACCAACAACAATTGGTTGGGAATACACCAGAATATGTTGTCTAGCGGTTTACGTCCAGCAGATGGATTGTGGAACACTGCTTTACAATCCCTCCATGCGTTTGCAAAGCAAAGTTGCGATCATCACCGGTGGTGGCAGCGGAATCGGCAAAGCCATTGCGCAGGCGTTTGTCCGCGAAGGCGCTAAGGTAGCGATAGCCGGGCGGGACAGCAAAAAGCTGGCGCTTGCTGCAGGTGAGATTGGCGCAGATTGCCTGGCGGTCACCGCGGACGTTAGCAACGCCAACGACGTCCGGAAGCTGGTCAACACGGCTCGGGAGAAATTCAAAAACATCAACATCCTGGTAAATAACGCCGCGGTCCTGCTGCCTGGGACAGCCGAGTCTCTCAGCGAACAGGATTTTGACCAGACTTTTAACGTGAATGTTCGCGGTTTGTGGTTGCTCGCGCGCGCAGTGTTGCCGCACATGCGCGCTGCCGGAGGCGGGTCCATCATCAATATTGGTTCGGTGCTGAGTTTGCTGGGCGCGCGCAACCGGGTGGCTTACTCGGCTTCGAAAGGAGCGGTGTTGGCCATGACCAGGGCGATGGCGCTGGACCACGCAGTGGAGAATATCCGCGTAAACTGCATATGCCCGGGAATCGTGGAGACGGAGCTGGTGGCGAAGTTTAACCTGGACGAAAATGCCCGCCGCCAGCGAGTGTCCATGCACCCGATAGGCCGCTTTGGCCGCCCTGACGACGTGGCCAGCACCGCGGTCTTCCTGGCCAGCGACGAGTCCGGGTGGACGACCGGCAGCGCACTCACGGTGGATGGCGGGTACAGCGCCCAGTGACCATCTGCGGAGCATGCGAACATAGACGGTAGGAGAGGCTCGATTTAGAAGTTTTGAAAGTGAGTGAGAAACCCATGAGTCGATGGCGAAAGCTTCTCCGTCCTATCGCCGCTGAAAGTCTGCCTACAGCCGACGTGACGCAATTCGAGCCTCTGGCCCGGCGGTTCCTCTCCAAAATGGCCTATGACTACGTGCGCTCCGGCGGCGGCGAAGAGATCTCCATGCGCGAGAACCGGCTGGGGTTTGAGCGCCTGCAACTTGCGCCCAACATCCTGGTGGATGTTTCCCATATCGATACGCGCATCAATCTCTTTGGCAGCGAACTTGATTCCCCCATTTTGCTTGCGCCGGTGGCGTATCACCGGCTGTACCATCCTGAAGGCGAAATTGCCACCGCGCGCGGGGCCAGCGCGGCCGGCGCGGCCTTTGTGATCAGCTCTTTCACTACAACCTCAATTGACGAGATCGCGGGCAACACGCAGCGCCCAATCTGGTTCCAGCTTTACGTCCAGCGTGACCGCGCTTTCACCAAAGACATGGTGCAGCGCGCGGTGGCGGGGGGGCTGCAAAGTCCTCTGCCTCACGGTGGATACGCCGGTGCTTGGCAACCGCTACAGCCAACTCTCTTTTGGGCTGCCCAGCGATCTGGAGTGCGTGCATCTGCGCGGCCTCAATCTGGGCACTACGGTTCCAGGACACAAAACGCAACGCGGCCGCATTTTCGATCCGGTGTTTGATCCTTCTTTCAACTGGCGCGACCTGGAATGGCTGCGCTCCGTTGCCGGGGTCCCTGTGGTCCTCAAGGGCGTGCTTGCGCCGGAAGATGGCAAGCGTGCCGTGGAGTGCGGCGCTGACGGCGTCATTGTTTCCAATCATGGAGGCCGCAACCTTGACACGGTCCCGGGCACGATTGATGCACTGCCGCGGGTGGTTGAAGCCATTGCCGGCCGCATTCCCGTCATGCTCGATAGCGGGATCCGTCGTGGAACTGACGTGCTCATGGCGCTGGCGCTTGGGGCCAAAGCTGTGCTCATCGGACGGCCCTATGTGTATGGACTTGCCGTTGGCGGCGCCCCGGGGGTGGAACGCGTGATTTCAATCCTGCGTGATGAACTCGAACGCGCCATGGCGCTTACGGGAAGGCGCTCGCTGGCTGAGATTGATTCCTCCGTGCTGTGGTGCGATGCCGATAGCGCCGCCAGCAAGAGTCTGCGCTCGCCGGCGGGAGCTTGAGCTGAACTAACCGGTGGTTAAGTTTCCGCTCGCTGCAAGTGCCCGGCACTCTTCGCACTGGCACATCTCGCGCAAATAGTCCCATGAATAGATGCCGCTGGCGTGACCGTCATTCCAGGCAATGTTCAGCGCGTAGCGGCCCACCGGTTTGACTTCCTTTGGTTTGGCGGGTTCCTTGTACATGGGCAACAAGGTGGCGGATTGCTTTGCAGGCTCACCCGGCTGGCGGTGATGGCTGTTGCGCTCCTCCGTACAGGTGGCGCATGGGCAGGCATCGCGCAACCACTGAAACCCATAGTGCGTACGATGGCCGTCGTCCCACTCAATGTCGACGCCGGTTCCGGTGGTGACGTTGAACTTGACCGATTTAGGGTTAATAACGC
>JBGPZS010000444.1:0-3870 GCA_041493865.1 Terriglobia bacterium | reverse complement strand
TTTCGTTCGCGAAGGTTATGAGGCATTGCGCAAGGCTAAAGCTTCGGAAGCGTCCCTCTCCGCGCCAAAGTATGAGGTCGTGGTGGATAAAAGCGTGGCTGTGCCGATGCGCGATGGCGTCAAGCTGGTCATGGACATTTACCGTCCGCAAGGTGTGGAAAAAGCTCCGGTCATCCTGGTGCGCACACCCTACAAGAAAGAGATGACAGAGCTGCAGGCTAAATATTACGCGCGTCGTGGCTATGTTTACGCGGTACAGGATTGCCGGGGCCGCTTCGGTTCCGGCGGCGTGTGGGAGCCGTTCGTCAACGAGGCCAAGGACGGTTATGACACTATTGAGTGGCTGGCCGGCCAGCCCTTCTCTGACGGCAAGGTGGGAATGATCGGCGGCTCGTACCTGGGTTGGGTGCAATGGTGGGCTGCCAGCGAACATCCTCCGCACCTGGTCACCATTATCCCCAATGTCGCGCCTCCGGACCCGTTTTACAACGTTCCTTACGAGTACGGTGCATTCTTCATGGAGGGCGCCATTTGGTGGGCTGACATCCTGGAAAGCGGCGCAACTGCCGATATCTCCGGTGTGGCCTTGAGCAGGATCGGCGAGAAAAAATATTCCAAACTGCTGCGCACGCTGCCTGTCATCGACCTGGATAAATCAGTGCTGGGCAAAGAAAACCCTTACTGGCGCAAATGGATCCAGCATCCCAGCAACGATGACTACTGGAAGCCGGCGAACTTTCTTGACCGTCTCAAGGACGTGAACATCCCGGTGTTCCACCAGTCGGGCTGGTTTGATGGTGATGGGATCGGCACCAAGCTGAACTACGCGAAGATGGCAAGTTTCAAGCACTCCAGCCAGAAACTAACGGTTGGCCCGTGGGGACACACGGACACTGCCGCGCGCATGATCGGCGATCGCGATTTCGGCGAGACAGCCATCATCGATCTGCAACGCGACTATCTGCGCTGGTTTGACCATTGGCTTAAAGGCATGGACAACGGAATCGAGAAAGAGCCGCTGGTCAGCCTGTTTGTGATGGGTTCAAACAAATGGCTGCACGGCCAGACATACCCGCTGGAAATAACCAAACCCCAGAAGCTTTATCTTTCCAGCGCCGGTAACGCCAACACGGCCAAGGGTGACGGCCGGTTGGTTTTTGATTCGCCCGCCGCCAATACGCCCTCAGACCGCTATGCGTACGATCCCGGCGACCCCACTCCTGATCCACGTGCCTATGAAGAGTCCGAAGAAAACGAAAAGAAGACCCGCTCCGCGGACGAGCGCAAAAAAGAGGCGCAAGGCTACCACCAGAAAACAATCGACGAGCGTAAAGACATTCTGGTGTATGTGACCGAGCCCCTCTCCAAGCCCTTGACGTTTGCCGGCCCGGTCTCCGCCGTTCTATATGCTGCTTCGTCGGCCCGCGACACGGATTGGTTTGTGACCCTGTGTGAGGTGGACAAAGACGAGAAGATTTTTCCTTTGGCCATGGGCAAAATCAGGGCGCGCTTCCGCAGGTCCATGTCTGCACCGGAGCTGTTAAAAGCAAATGAGGTAAACGAGTACACCCTTGATCTCTGGCATACGGGAATTACCGTGCCCGCAGGATCACGCCTGAGAATTGAGGTCGCCAGCGCCGTTTTTCCTTACTTCTCGCGCAACCTGAACACGGGCGGGCACAATGAGACTGAAATGAAATATGTAACCGCGCACCAGACCATCTACCATAGCCAGAAGTATCCTTCGCATATTTTGCTTCCGGTGATTCCGGAACCATGATTTTTTGGGACCGTGACTTACCAAGTAAGCTGGCAATTTTGAAATGGAATTTGCCCGCTCCGAAGTATCAGATATCGGAGAAAAGCAAAGTGTGCTGCGGTGACGGCCTTAAATCTGCCGTCTGGTTGACCATCGATGATATTCTCATGACTTAGCATGCCTTCCTCCGCCCAATACTCTTCCAGCGAGTTGCCTCTGCTTGAAATGGCCGAGGTCAGCCTGGCTGTGCAAAAGAAAGAAGTGTCTCCGGTTGAGCTTACCCGCGCCTGCCTGGAGCGCATTGAGCGGCTGAACCCGCAACTGAACGCCTTCATTACTGTTACCGGCGGCTCCGCGCTGGAAGAAGCCCGCAGGGCCGAAGCCGAGATCGCGCGCGGTGAGTGGAAGGGGCCGTTGCACGGTATTCCCCTGGCGGTGAAAGACCTGATTGAAACCGCGGGTGTCAGGACTACCGCGGCCAGCGCTGTGCTCAAAAATTACGTTCCCGCCGCCGATGCTGAAGTCATCCGCAGATTGAAAGCCGCCGGCGCGGTTTTGCTGGGCAAGCTCAACCTGCATGAGTTTGCTTACGGAGGCAGCGGGATCATTGGCCATTTCGGGCCGGCACGCAATCCCTGGAATACCGCACACGTCACCGGTGGATCTTCTTCAGGCTCCGCGGCTGCTGTCGCCGCCGGGCTCTGCTATGGGGCCATTGGCACCGATACGGCCGGGTCGATTCGTTTGCCTGCGGCTTACTGTGGAATCACCGGTCTGAAGCCGACCTACGGCCTGGTCAGCACGCGCGGCGTGGTTCCTCTTTCCTGGTCGCTGGACCACGTGGGCCCCATGGCGCGGACCGCTGCCGATGCTGCCCTCATGCTCCAGGCAATCGCCGCTTACGATCCCCAGGACATCTACTGCCAGAAATTCCCGCCGGTCTACTACCCATCCGCTATCGAAGAAAAAACTGCGCCCCTGCGCCTGGGCGTGGCCCGCGATTTCTGGAATGAAGTGGATGGCGAAATCACACTCGCCGTGGAGATGGCCGTGGCAGCGCTCGGAAAAATCACCGCTGGCGTTCAGGACATCGATCTTTCCACCCAGGCGGACCGTACCGTAGTTCGCTGCGAACCATACGCGTACCACCAGAAATATCTGCCACAACAGGAAAGCGGCTACGATCCGGAAACGCTCAAACGCATCCGCAGCGGCGCCGACGTTACTGCCAGCCAGTACGTCCAGGCGTACCGTGAGCTTTTGCTGCAGCGGCGCCAGATCCTGCAAGTGTTCGAGCGGATCGACCTGATTCTTGCGCCCACCACTCCCGTCCTGCCGCCTTCCCTCTCCGATCTTCAGGCGGCGCCTGACCAGCTACGCACCAAAGAACTGCTCATGCTGCGGAACACGCGGCCGTTCAACGTTTACGGTTTACCGTCGATCTCGCTGAACTGTGGCTTCTCAAAGTCCGGCTTGCCCATCGGACTGCAAATTACGGGAGCGCCTGGAGCGGAGAGCGCGGTCCTGGCATTGGCCCACGTCTACCAAAAGCAGAGCAACTGGCATCAGAAAAAGCCGCAGTTGGCATAAACAGAGGCCCGTTATCAGAGTGCACTGCAGCCTCGTGATCCAAATTCTTCCCCGCGTCAGTCCTTTACGGACGATTTGTGCGCGTTGTCAGCCGGTCTGCTCTATACCCAGACAGCGGCTCCTCCACGATTTGACCGCATATTACCGTCCTGTTATTCTCGAAATGCGGGGTGGAGCAGCCTGGTAGCTCGTTGGGCTCATAACCCAAAGGTCGGTGGTTCAAATCCACCCCCCGCAACCAACCTTTTCAATCACTTACATTGAATGGTCAAAATCGCGAGGGAACGGATTTCGTTCCCCTGTTCTATTCCGTTCGTTTCAGTTAGTGAATCGTTGTTCTTGATGCCGCTTTCATGCTTTCGGGCAGCAGTTTGCCGGCCACCAAGGTGTTGGCGCGGCGTTTGGTTTTCTCATAGGCAGAACCGTAATGGTTCATAGTAGTCCTGACATCCGAATGACGCATCAGCTTCTGCTGCACTCCAATCGGCGTCCCTAGATCATCGAGGAGAGTCCGATAGGTG
>JBGPZS010000442.1:0-3895 GCA_041493865.1 Terriglobia bacterium | reverse complement strand
CGCAATCAATTGCTGTTCAGTTACAACGTTGCCCAATTTGTCCTCTGGAGCAGCGAGAATTATCCGGTCAGCTTCCTCCGAATGAACCCACTCCGCCACAGGCAGCCCATCCCCGCGCTCAGTCATGGTCAGCCTCACTTTCCATAATCCGCAGCCACTTTACGATTTCAGCGACCGAGAAATTTACAGGTTCGCCGCCGATAGCCACACGCAAGGCATCCATGCCGATAGAACACGCCAATTCCATCGGCTTCCATTGGTCAATCAGCTTGCGCTCCCCGCGCTCTCCCGGTGTCAACTTTTCACCCTCCATTACTCAGCTCCGCACTCAAATCTAAAAACTTGTAGAATTCCTTGGTCAGCACTCCGAGCCGCCGCAACTTACCGCGATGCCCTACATGATAGAAATTGCAGAACAGACAACGATAGATCGTGAGATTCTTGCGTTCCTTGTGAGGAATTTCCTTCAACTCGCTGGCATGTTTGTATGCTGATTCAATAGTGACATGTTTGCGTTTGGTGCCGCAGTGAGAACGACCATTATTGCTATTTGGATCAGGAGGCTGCTCTTTGGCAACAGTAAAATGCACATCACACTTTGGGCAGTAAGCGACTCTCTTCTCGATTACTAGTTGCTTACTCGTGCCACACCAAGGGCAATACCAGCGCCTTCCCGGTTGTACGACGCTGAACTTCATTTTGAACTCTTGCGCTCTCCCGGTGTAGAGGTCATGGCTGGGCCTCCGGGTACTCGTTATGTTCTTTGCCGTCCAGGAGACGGCCAGCGGCTTTCTTGCCGACACGCTTATAAACCCATCGAGACCGCATCTTTTCGTCATCATAGTCGCCAGCAATAAATCGGCCTTGTTCCTTGCCGATGTCTTCACCTTCTTTGGCGGTGCTGCACATCCCAAAGCGCTCAAATTCCCCATTCTGCTTCCAGAAAAATGCTGTGCCTGCTGCCGCACACTGATCGCGGAGAAGTGTGCCCCACTCCGGGTTGCCTGGCCGAGCATGTGGCCCCGATTCGAAGCCGCCTACTACCCAGTTGAGTGCTGGCAGGATTTCGCATTTCTCTTTGCAGATTTGGCAGCAGTACAGATCACCGCCCATGAACGTTAGTTCCCGCTCGGTATCATGGAAGCCGCATTTACAGCGGAACGTGCGGTGTCCAAGAAAACGAACGATATTCATGCCGCCCAACAGCGGCTCTGCGCTCACCCACCTGACCGCTGCCGGTGTCTGCAACAATTCAGGGATACGCTCATCGGCGTATGGTTGGCTCTCGGCAGAGACACCATGCCAAAAATTACGCCACGGCCAAGGCGGCACGCTAACGTGGCCGCGCCCAACTTTTCTCATGATCGGCGCCATCTGCCTGAGCACTCTTTCCAATGTGGCGTTTAAGTTACTGAAATATTCCCGCTGTCGCTTCGCCCGCTTCGTCAGTGTCAGGTATGTGTGCTGCGGAGTCATGGCCATCACAGCCAACATCTTGTCGCGCCACTCATCCGGTACGAAGTCGGCCATCCAGTCCGTCATCGAGCACGGGAAGATCAGACGCCCTTTCTTCCAGTGAAGCGGCTGAAGCAGCGTTTTCTCGTCAAGGAACAATTCAACCTGTTCAAGCGCTGGCACGTTGTACTTGAGGCCGGTTCCATGGCGCGTTGGGTTGGTCCCGCATTGAACATTTTGCTTTTCGCTGTAGCAGTGTTCACAGCCTGGCGAGATTCGAACACAGGCCCAGCCGATTTTTGAGTGAATACCTTTATCGGGCTCGCTGCCTTTACCCGGAATCGTGATTCCGGTCTTGCGCCGCGCGCGGATCGGGTTATAAGTGCTTCCGCCGTTCAGCCACTCAATTGAACTTTTGTCAGCCATTGCTCTCCGTTCCTGACGTCCGGAATAGCGGCAGCCCCACAACATCTACCGGCCTGCCCACTTTCTTGAACTGTGTCCCGTGTGAAAGCTTGTAATCGGTACTTACTCCTGGTCGGTCGTCGAATTCGTCGTATCGATCGCGACTGCCACGGTAGCCCTTGGTATACGGCTTGACCCTGGCCGTGAATTCAATCTTGTCGCCCGCCTGCAGGTTCAGTTCTTTCAACTGCTTCCGCACTACGAACCAGATGTGGTCTGTTACTTCGGTTCCTTGTTCGTCCCGCACGTCCACCAGCAGCAACGTGACCTGCGCCGGGCCCCGGTAGGCTGGCTTGGTTCCAAACCGCTTTACCGTGCCTGAGAACCGGCCACGCTTGCCCTGACGTTCCTGGAGTGCTTCGCGCATCAGTTCACGCCATCCTTAAACGCGACTAGCGGCGCGTCTTCACACTCACACCGGCTGATGGCCCAGCGTAACCAACGGGCATCACACGTCAGGCAGTGCCACAACTCCGCGACTGAATCCCATACGATGTTGCTTTTCACGCCTGTTTCGCTCCTGCCGCTGCTGCCATGGCTGCCGGCTGTACTGGCCTTCTGGTAGGTGGTCCTGCGTGTCTCCGCCGGCGCGGAATCAATTTGAACTGGCTCATGTCGATCTGCAATTCCGTGATGGCCCGGCTCATCGTGTTCCGATGGAAGCCAAGTTCACGGGCCGCTTTCGACTGATTGCCGCAGTTCGCCGTGAGCACGTGCATGATGAAGCGTTTAGAGAATTCTCGCCGCGCTTCGGAATACAGGATCCCGCTTGAGTACATCTGCGCTATCAGTTTTTCCAGATCGTCCTTCAATTGCTTCTCCCCTTGGGCCTCAGAGTGAACCAGCTCGAATAAAATCCGTTGAATCGATACCAAGCCGCACTGCCGGATCATGAGTGCTCCGGCTCTTCGCGTGCTTCTTCACTCAACCAATCTCGGCTCAGAAGTTTAACTATTCGCGGGTACTCCATCGCTAAATCAATTTGCGCTTGTTCAGTGTGTGCCGTGATGGTGAGCTTCAGAATTCGTCCATCGGCTTCTTCTTCGCGCTCGATCCGCATATCCGTGTTTTCTGGTATGTCGCTCATAGGCTCACTCTTGCAGCTAGACCGGCTTCATATCCGGTCTTGTAGCCAGCGTGCCATGCTTTCGGATGTGGCTTGCAGTGCATCCCTGGTTTCCAATTTGCGGCCCTCTCTCGGATCGCGGCCAGTTCCATTTCAAGCTCTGGAGTGTGCGCGATTTCGAGGGCTACCGCAGTGTGCGCCTGGAGCCAGAATTCAGGCGTTTCGCCGAGCACAATTGACAAGTCAATTGCCAACTTCACCGGCAGACCATACCTGGCATAGATTTTCATATTCAGAATCGTGCTCAGGTGTGAAGACGTAATGCCGAGCACAAGCGCAAGCGTCTGTTGATCCCAGGGGGTCTGTCTCGCGGCGCAATGCTCCAATATGGCTCGCTTAAACGCGTTCACATCCCCTCCGGTACCTTGGTAGTCGTGTTCGGCATCACCGTGGTATAGCTCAACGCCTGAAAAATCTTCCCTGTAGCCTCGTAGTACGGGAGCGCTCTCCGCGTGAAACCGCTACCTACTTTGACCATCTCAACTGGTCCGCGATGGCAGGTAGGACAAACACCGGCTATCTCAGGTATTTGTGACACCAAGCGGAAGCAACCATGTTGTGGACAGTTTCCCTCTTGGATCACACAGGCCAGTAGTGGGGTCATGCGGTTCTCTTGTCCTCGCCTTCAAATGAAATCAGTTTGTAGGTTGCCAGACGTGATCCAACGCGCTCGTCCATCCGTTCGCTGATTGCCGCAACGTTCCAGTTACTCGTCACGACCGTCGACAGCATGGCATTCATGCGCCGGTCTAAAATTTCCAGGGTGCTCCGCCGCTCATGGTCAGACAGACTTCCCGCTCCCAGATCGTCCAGAATAAGCAACGGCGCCTCAATGTAATCGTGCAGGAT
>JBGPZS010000076.1:0-11518 GCA_041493865.1 Terriglobia bacterium | reverse complement strand
GACATCTATACCGCCAGGCCCGACGGCAGCGATCTCCATCGACTGACGCAAACACCTGGATATGACGCTGAAGCCACCATCAGCCGCGACGGAAAGACAATCGTCTTCACCTCCACGCGAAACGGCGACTTGGATATTTACGCCATGAACGCCGACGGAAGCCATGTTCGCCAGTTGACGCACGAACTCGGCTACGATGGCGGCCCGTTTTTGTCGTATGACGGCAAGAAGGTCGTCTACCGCGCGGAGCATCCCAAAACGCCGCAGGAAATCGCGGACTATAAAGCCCTGCTGGCTCAGGGGCTCATCCGTCCCGGCAATCTGGAAATCTGGGTGATGGATGTAGACGGCAAGAACAAGCAGCAGGTTACACACAATGGAGCGGCAAATTTTGCGCCCTATTTTTTGCCAGACGGCAAGCACATCATTTTCGCTTCCAACACGGCCGATCCTAAGAATGGCCGTGACTTCGACCTATACCTGATAAATATTGACGGGACCCGCCTCGAGCGAATCACGTTTTATCCGGATTTCGACTCATTCCCTATGTTCACCTCTGATGGAAAGAAACTTGTATGGGCCTCGAACCGCAACGGGACCGCGCCCCATGAGACAAACATTTTTATTGCTGACTGGACAGAGTGACCTCTAGAGCTTGCACTCAAGCTGCTGGAAGCTTCCGACTGCCATATGGCGCGTCACCAGCGCGGGATGATGGTCGCCCTGCCGAATCTCCAGCACCAGGTTCTCCGCACATCGCTGGCAGAGCCAAAAGCATTCAATCGTGGCGTGCTCCGCGCTGCTTCTTCGCGGTACCGCGAACAATTTGCCGTTGCGGAAATAGAGGAACGGCTCGTGGCACCCTGGATTGGCACAATGCGAAACCATGCTCCTGGCCTCCTTAGGTTATCTAAACCAGATTACTGAATCCTGGATCATGGCTCTGTGACTGCGGTCACCATCGCTTGTGACCTCATTCCGAGAGCGTCGCTCCTTGCGTGGTCGACTATTGGTTCCTTGTGCTTCAAGAATTGAGTGCTGCCTTCTGTGATATTCATCACGTTCGGAGCAAACATCCCGGCGGTACGATTGTTATGTAGCCAAACGTATGGCGGTGCGGGTAGTCATCATGGAAAGCGAACGTCGAGGAGGACGCATCATGAAACCAATGAGAGCCAGCGTTTACTTTATGGGTTTGCAGGGAGCGGTTCTGCTGGCGGGTCTCTTCGCCGCGGCCAGCACGGCTCCGGATGATAAAGCCAGGAGTAAGACAGACCAACGCAGCCACCTTATTCAATCACTGAAGGGTCCCGACATTTACCACGCTTACTGCGCCTCGTGCCACGGCGCGCTGGGCAAGGGCGATGGCCCGGTGGCTCCCGCACTAACCACCAAGATGCCTGACCTGACCACAATCGCGCAAAGAAACGGCGGCGTCTTTCCCGCCGGTCGTGTGCGCAAGATCATCGTGGGAGAAGAGCAGATGCTCGGGCATGGTTCACGTGAAATGCCCGTATGGGGGCCAATCTTCCATCAGGTTGAACGGGACCGTGACTACGGTGAAGTCCGCCTGCAGAATGTGACCGACTATCTAAAATCGATCCAGAAATAGTCCGCGAGTAAAGATCGCCAGGGAACGTGTCACAATAAGAAGCATGGGCCAGGGTCATCAAGCGTTCTTGCCGCAAGCTATCGCCGATCTCGCGCAACAAGTCACCGCGGCCGCCGCGAGGATCAGGTCCTCAATCACGGAAACACCGGTCGAGCAAATTGTGAATTTGCTCCCTGATGCTGGAGTTGAACTCATTTTCAAACTGGAGAACCAGCAGCAGACCGGCTCGTTCAAGCTTCGCGGCGCCAGCAACAAGATACTTTCACTCTCGCACGGTGATGCGGCGCTCGCCGTGATTGCCGCTTCGAATGGCAATCATGGATTGGGCGTGGCGGCTGCGGCCCGTCGCGCCGGCATTGCCGCCGAAATCTACGTCTCGTCGCACGTATCGCCTGCCAAGGCGCAGCGCATTGAGGAATACGGCGCCCGGATCCAGCGTACGGGAGACGATCCGCTTGAGGCTGAACTCGCTGCGCGGGCCGCTGCCACCCGCCAAGGCAAAATTTTCATCTCGCCGTATAACGACGCGCAGGTGATGGCCGGCCAGGGCACCATCGCCGTTGAGTTACTGCGGCAGCTCCCGCCTCTCGACGCTCTCTTCGTTGCAGTGGGCGGCGGCGGGCTGATTGGGGGCATTGGCGCCTATATGAAATGCGCTTCGCCCCGCACAAAAATTGTTGGCTGCTGGCCGGAAAACTCGCGCGTGCTTCATGAATCGATCCAAGCCGGGCGCATCCTGGATTTTCCCGAACAGCCCACACTCTCTGAGAGCACCGCGGGCGGCCTGGAACCCGGTTCCGTGACGCTTGCTGTCTGCGCAGGCGTGATTGATCGCTCCGTACTGGTTTCAGAGGACGAGATCCTCGACGCCATGCGCAGGGTCCGCGCCCTCCGGGGATGGATCATCGAAGGCGCAGCCGCGGTTGCCGTGGCGGCATTCCTGAAAGAAGCACGGAATTATCGTGGCAAGACGGTGGCGGTTGTGATCTGTGGCGGCAATGTTTCAGAGAAAGTCCTGCAACTACTCGGGTGACGGCCGGGTTTTTGGGGCAGGACCAGGACAATGGGCAGCGATCACGCCTTGACTGTGCAGTAGTAAATTCCACTGGCGAAGGGTGCGCTGAATTTCGTTGTATGAGTAACGTGTACCACGACACCATTTCCAGCTCGGACAATCTCTTCCACAGCCGGCTGGGGCAATGACAACATTCGTATGGGACTCAGCTTCAGACGGTCGTACGCGAAGGAGTGCGGCATTCCCAGCGCGCGCAGCAGCCGGTAGGCCCGGCGGCGCAATTGCAACCGGTTGCGCAAAGGCAGATGCAAAGGCATCTGAAATACCAGGAACCCGCCGGGAGCGAGCACGCGGACCATCTCCGCTATCAGTGCGGCGGCCTGCTTTCTATTCGGCTGGTGCTGTAAGACCATGGAAGAATAAATGAGGTCGGCATGGTGATCCGGGAAAGAGCGCAGACTATTTGCCTGGCGAAAATGGCACTCTGGCGTAAGCTCCCGCGCTCGTTCCAACATGCCGTGGGAAATATCGATCCCGTAACATTCAGAAAAATGGGACCGCAAGGCGCGGGTCAGCCGGCCCACTCCACAGCCAAAGTCGATTGCGCAGCGACGCTGCTTGGGCAACCCCATCTGGTCAGCCAATTGCATCAGGCTGGAAATTTCTTCCTCACCCGTACGTAAGAACTCTTCGAGTTCCCAATTCCTGAAGCGCTTCTCTGGGCTGGACATGATGGCCCATAGGGGATCAATGGCCGCCATTTCTTCCCAGTCGCGTGCGTGGAGAGGTGCCGTTCGCATACGATAAAAGTATAAATCACACCGGGTCAGGTGTGGATGACCCGGGCCGTGTCTTCCCTGCGTGCGAGGTAACTCTGAAGACCGTCCTTCCAGTGACGGAAAATATTCATGTCATTGCCCTTCAAAGCCGCATTCTCAAGCACTGAATATTTGGGACGTGGCACTTTGGCGGCGAAATCGCCCGGGCGCGCCCGTTCCAGGCGGACCTTCGTTCCGGTGAGCTCGAAAATGGCAGCGGCAAATTCATACCAGGAACAGCTACCTTCGGCGGTCGCGTGATACAGACCGTAATCCTTTGATCTGCTCAAGACGACCAACTGGCGGGCAATATCTACCGTGGGGGTCGGGGTTACGAATTCGTCGTCCACCACCCGCAGTTCTTCCCGCTCCCTGGCAAGCTTGAGCATCAATTCCACAAAATTCGGGCCGCCTTTGGCACGACATGGGTTCTCGCCATAGATGGCGGAAACCCGCACCACGAAATGCCGCGGGATGATGGAGCGCACAAAAAACTCCCCTGCGAGCTTGGTATTTCCGTAGACGTTGAGCGGTGCGGCTTGGTCCTCTTCCGTATAGGGTTGGCCCTTAAGGCCATCGAATACGTAGTCGGTACTGATGTGGATTAGGGTGGCTCGAAGTGCATCGGCCACCTGTGCCACGTTCCGGGAGCCCATACCGTTCACGGCAAATGCCAGCGCCGAATCAGCTTCGCACTTCTCCACATGATGAAATGCCGCAGTATTCACAACAACCTCAGGATGGAGGCATTCGAGTGCGGAACGGACGGATTCCAGAGAGGAGACCTCGACATTCTCGTGCGTGAGGTTCGTGACAGAATTGCCCTCGGCAGCAAAAGCGGAGGCAATATCCCGGCCCAGTTGGCCGTTGGCACCAAGTACGGCTATTTTCATGGTGTCGCGCCTGCCGAGGTGGTCATCAACTTTGAGCGCTCTGTCTCATCCAGAGACATGAAAACTTGGATGTTGTAATATTTGGGATTGTCCCAATCATTGCACTTCGGCATGTTTTCTACTAGATCTCGCACGATGGCTTTAACATCGTGGCGAGGATGAAAGCTGAGAATGTTCTTCGCACGTTCAATCGACACCTTGTAATTTCTGATGTCCGGAATATGCTTGATATCGAGCGCGGGGCTGCTTCCCAGTTCTTCACGGAGCGTGGTCTTCACCAGATCGGCGACTTCTCCCACGGTATGGTTGCCTGAAGCGATGTTGAAGATGCCGGAGATCGCCGCGTTCGCTTCGATGGCGCGGATATATGCCATGGCTGCATCATTGATGCTCAAGATAGGACGCCAGGTTGCGGGGTTATTCACCCGGACCACTCCGTCCTGCATGGCGCATTTGAACATCGTATTGATGATCAGGTCAAAACGCATGCGCGGACTGTAGCCGGACACTGTGCCCTTACGCAGCGCTATTACGGAAAAATCGCTGTCGATGAGCTGGCACACCGCGCGCTCACCCTGCAATTTGGAGATTCCGTAGGCGTACGAAGATGAAACCGGGCGGTCTTCGTCAAACAGCTCATTTTCCGTATAGCCGTAGACCGAGCAGGAGCTGGCGTAGATGTAACGCCGGACCTTTGCCTGTTTCGCAATATAAGCCAGATAGGCCGGCGCTGCCGCGTTAAATACAAAATTCTTGCTGGGAGAAAACTCCGCCATCGGATCGTTCGAGAGCCCGGCCAGAAAAAGCACCTGTTCATAATCCTTCAAGTCTTTGACTTGAAGATCAAAAATATCGCGGTTGATGATGCGTACTTCCGCGGGAAGAGAATTCCCAAACCAGAACAAATCAACCACATCGACGTCGTAACCCCGTTCCAGCAGCTTAGGTATAAGGGCGGAGCCCACATAGCCCGCGCCGCCTGCAACAAGAATCCGCATTCACAAGCTCCTTCACTCAAGTTATCGCTTTACGCGGTGTTTTCCGGCATGCCGAGGCATGGCCCAATCGGGTTTATCTGTCCACTATACCTTTTAGGCAGCACAAGAATCCAGACGATGCATCTGAGCAATCACCCTTCTTCCCATACCCGCTTCAGCCCTTCCGAAAGACCTTTCGCTCCGCTTCCAGAATAGCTCTAGCGATGTTTGCATGGAGTAGTGAGAGCGCCATTTCCCGGGTGTCCACACTAGTGGTGATTGCTTCCGCTCGCGTCTTCCAGAACCCGCGCATAAAGATCCTCAAATTCTCTTACGTACCTGGGAAGGGCAAAGACGTCACAGGCACGCTTTCTCGCCGCTTCACCCATCTGCGCGCGCCTTGCTGGATCGAGCAGCAGTTTCTCCACAGCCGAGGCAGCGCCTTGCGGATCTGATGGCCTCACAAGGTATCCCGTCTCTCCATCTACAACTGTTTCTGACGGACCACCGGGCGCAGTTGCCACGACTGGCTTTCCGGAGGCCATTGCCTCAATTACAACCAGCCCGAACGGCTCCGGCAATGTAGAAGGCAGAACAAAAATGTCAAATGCCGCAAAAACACTGGGCATGTCAGCGCGAAAATCATGGATGATAAACCTGCTCTCGATCCCCAGGTCGCGGACCTGTTCTTTGAAACGTTCCATGTAAATGATCTCGGTGTCAAACACTCCGCCGACCGCGGCAAATTTCACGCTGGCATGTTTTTCGAGAATTATTTTCGCCGTCGCAGCAAAAACGGATTGGCCTTTCCAACGAGTGACTCTGCCGGCCATTCCCACCAGCAATTCATCATGGCGCACTCCCCATTCACGGCGGATGCGCTCGCGACCGGCCCCAGACAAGAATGGCTCCAGGTCAATGCCGCCCAGGATGAACTCAAACCGGCTTGCAAACTGCGGAGCGTCCTGCAGGATGTGATCACGAACCGCGCGTGAAACGGTGACGACCCGGGTGGCCAAGCGCGGGATCAGGAAGTGCAACGTGCTGCGAACCAAGGCCGGCTCCAGCACCAATTCATGAACGCTCCACACATGCGGCAATCGCGCGATACGTGCAGCGATGGCGCTGGCCAGAATTGTATTCGTGTTCGTGTGGACTAGCGCGATCTTTTTCTCCCTGATGATCCGCAAGAGGGCCCGCACTCCAGCCAGTACCTCAAATGCAAAGCGCGGCAGCCTCCACAATTTGAAGTAGCGCCGGCGCAAGACGCCTAGAGGGACAAAACGGTATTCAATTCCGAGTTTGTCCAGCTCAGGGGAAAAGCGATTGATATGGCGCGTGTCCGCGGGGAGGATCACGCACGGAACAAAGCGAGTGCGGTCCAGGCGGCTGAGCAGCTCCAGTAAAATCTTGTCTCCGCCGTATAGATCGTTGTTGTTGTGGACGACCAGAATAGGTTGCGGTCCCGTAGGATCCATCAGAGTCAGCCCGCCACACTGCGATAGACTTGAATCGTTTCGGCGGCAGCACGCCGCCAATTGAACTGCTGCGCGCGGGACAGTCCTTTGCACCGCAACTCTGCGACAACGCTCGGATTGCCGAGCACATCTGCCATCGCGTTAGCAAGCCCCTCGACTTCATCCGGCGATACCAGAATTGCTGCGTCTCCCGCCACTTCCGGCAGACTGGAAACATTGCTGGCTACCACGGGCGTGCCAGACGCCATGCTTTCCAGTACCGGGAAGCCGAAGCCCTCATACAACGAAGGCATTACCAGCAGGCTCGCCTGCGCGTAAAGGCCCGGAAGATATTCGTCGGCCACGCGCCCGGCCAATATCACGCTCTCTGACAACTCAAGTTGCCGGATCGTTTCGTGAATTTCATCCGCTCCCAGCATTCCGGGCGCCTTCGCCCCGGCCAGCACAAGCTGCCGATCGCCCCACTTTCCGAGCGATCGCAGGTAGGCAACGGCTCGCAGAAGCGTGGGAATGTTTTTCCTGTGTGAGAGCTCTCCGACATGCAGCACGTAGCCTTCGCGTATTCCCGCTTGGCGGGCCCAAGAGGGGTCAAGAGTCGCTGCCGGGTGAAAGCGCTGATGGTCAACTCCATATGGCGCCACATGCACCTTCCCGGGCGAGAGCGCGTACGCTTTAACAATGTCACGTTTGGAGTGCTCCGAACCGCAAATGATCGCGGCAGCGGACCTCACCGTGATGGGCACTACAGTTTTCATGTATCGTATCCACCAACTTGCGAAGTGTGAAGGATACAGCAGGTAGGTAATGTCGTGCATGGTGATGACAACGGGGCAAGGCGCAGCGAGCGGCGCAATGAACGCTGGGGAGTGCAGCAAATCAAAACCACGCTTCCAGAGACGCGCGGGCAAGTGCAGATGGGTCCACGCCAGATTTCCAGCCGTCTGCAAGGCCCGACGTGCGCTGCTACTGCCGCCGCGCAACGTGTTCGGCCATCCGTCAAACGATTCCAGGGCGAGATCGGGCTCCCCCGCAAGATGTTCCAACAGGCGCGCCGCATAGACCCCGGTACCAGTAAGATTCCGCCGCGCGAAACAGTTGTCCCAAGCCAGCCTGATCCGCTTCATGCCAGGATCACTGCCGCCGGCACCCTGCTTCGCCGGCAATTCAGTTGAAGTTTCCGTATCGAACCAACGTGTTGCGGAACGGCCCCGGCTCGAAACTTCAGGCAGAGACCAGCCACCCAAAACCGGCACGCAAGGGTCCAATGCGTTAACACGAGACGATCGACTCTCTGTTAGCTTCTCCAACTACACTTGAGTGCACGCGTGTGGGATCCACTCCGGCTGCAAGCTGGTAGAAGAGTTCTTCGTACTGGCCCGTGATTCGTTCCCAGTTGTACACGGTACGAATCCGGTCGGGAGCGCGCCGGCGGTATCTCTGCGCAATCTCCGGCTTGCTTTCGATGAACTTTATCTTCTCGGCAAGGTCATCGGCATCCCGGAACAGCAATCCGTATTCCCCAAGCACCTCGGCGTTAAAGGGATTTTCGTGCGCCAGAATGCAGTTGCCGAACCCGAGCGCCTTCAATAGAGCGGGGTTGGTACCACCCATCATATGTCCATGGACATAGGCGAAACAGTTGCAATGAAGTTCCTTCACATGGTCGATATCGCTCACGTGGCCGAGAAAACGAACGCGGTCGCCGGCATGCAACTTCAGGTCATCGATAAACTGGCTGCGATAGTTCGCATCGCCGGCAATCGCCAAAAAGCGTTTCGTCGGCGATTTTTTGAAGCCCTCCACGATCAGTGCCGCGTTATTTTCCGGCACCAGGCGGCTGGCGATCAGGTAATAACCGCCAGGTTCCAGTCCGTATTGGCGGATGACTTCCGGATGCGTGGAACCTTCTATGTTTCCCCCATAGGCAATGCATGCGGATGGAGTCTTAAATTCTTCCAGATACAATCGCCTCATTGCGTAAGCGTCCGTGATAATGCCCGTGGGAAGTATTTTGCCGGCGAGCCGCGCATTCCAATAGAAATAGCTTCTGCCCATTCGGCCCCATTTGCCTCTCTTCCATTCGATTCCATCCACGTTGATGGCGCAATTCTGGCGGAAGAGCCTGGGAACAATGCAATGAAATGCGTTGGCGACATTGGTCACCAGCATGGCGTCCACATTGCGGCGCAACACGTCTATCATGCACGCCAGAGTATGGGTAAAGGTGCCCAGGTTCTTGGTCTCAATGCTGGGCAGATAAATGAGCCGCACGCCTTTATATTCCGGGGGGCGTTCTTTAAAGAGCGCCTTGCGGCAATAAACAATCACATCATGGCCGCGTTCAACCAGTCGCGGCGCAAGCTCGATGAAGAACGTCTCAGTGCCGCTGTATGTGGAAGGGATGCCTCGTCCACCGAAAATTGCAATCCTTAGTTTGCGGCCATACATCGGATTCTGTCTTGCCGGCTCTTTGTTCAAGTCTATACGCTCTTTCCGTTTTGTGATTGTCAGGCGGCGAATGCCAGCTGCCGTCGTGCAAGCCCAGGATCAGCCATTACGAAAAGTCAGCAACGGCGCCCTTGGCCGGTTGGATTTCGACCTTGCGAGACTCCCGGAGGACCGAGAGCCCAGCGGCGATGAGACCCAGATGGACCCAGGGAAACGCCAGCAGCGTGCCTTCCGTGGCCTGAAACGAGATGCAGTAGACCACGCCGGACGCCAATAGGGCAACCAGTTCGGGATTGGATTCGTACTTAAGGGCCCTCCACGACCTGCGCACCAAAGACACAAGGAAACCAACAAATACCGCTAGGCCCACCAGGCCGGTATCGTAGAGAACCCGCAGTTCGGTATTTCCGATCCAGCCTTGGTCCTCCCAATCCGCCCCCAGCGACTGCCAGTCAAAGGCAAGTTGAAAGCTGGAGGTCCCGCCGCCCAATATGGGATGTGTGAGCACCCCGTCGATTGCAGAACCTGCCTGCACAAACCTGGTCAGTGTGTTGGGATCTGACGTGGGGTCGGCAATGTCCACGGTGCTGAAGCGTTCAGTATAGTGGGGGAGCACTACCGGCAGGACCACCAGAAGAGCGCACATTGTGGCCTTCGCCAGCGAGATCCATGCTCCTTTGGTCAACAGGCCGTGTCTCCAGCTGAAGACCGCAACCAGCAAAAAGGCGATCAAGGTTGCGCCCACGGCCGCACGGGACAGGCTGATCGCCATCCCCGCCAGCGCGACTGCATAGCCAGCCAGAAACCGGCGGCGACGGTCGTGCAGATACACGACCATCATCATCACGGACAAGGCGCCGCAATAGGACCCCAGGAGATTGGCTTCAAATTGCAGGCCGTAGGTGGCGGGAATGTCACCGTATTGCCCGACGGTTACTCCGAATTCACTGCCAAAGATCAGGTTGGCATAGAAGCAGAGAATCCCATACACCGCCGTCACGCCCCCTGCTGCGAGCAAAACCGCAAACGCCTTGCGAAACCTGGCCCGGTCTTCAGCCAGCACACGCAGAAAGAAGTACGCAAGTATAGCCAGGGCCTGCTGCACGGCCCATTTGAGTGTCTGCGTTGGCGCAAGAGACATGAATAGCGAACTAAAAATGTTGAGCGCCATGTAGGCCATCAGCAAATAGTCAGGCCAGATCCATTGGACCGGCTGGCGGCGTTTCTTCCGCAGAAACAGGACGCTGATGCACATGATCCCGCCAATGATGTGTTCCGGCCTGGCTTTCAGACCCACAATCTCAACGTAAAGGCGCGGTATTGCCGACGCCGTAATCAGTGCGATGACCGCCGCACCCGGATGATCTGACAACCAAAGTGCGGCCAGCGGCAGCAGGACAATAGACATCACCACCAGGGCCGTCATACCCATTGCGTCGGGCCAAAGCAGGAGCGCCGCGGCTGTAAGGAAAAACAGAAGAGGCGTCGGGTTGGGAATGGACGCGGTTGCAGAACCAATTTTCATTCAAATAGGAGGCGCTCTCAATGTTTAAACATTACCATAATTTCACCGCGAAATTTCACGGCGAACCACGATCGCCGCCAGGTAGCAGGTCCATGGCTGTCGTCCAGATTTGCCGGGCTTCATTCAACTTCAACAGCCGCGCAAGAATCAGGTAAATCGCACCGCTGAACAGCAGGAGAGCACTGACCACCATAAGGCGAATCAGTGTGTCACCTGAATCAAATAGCCGGCGCACTAACTGCAGGCCCAGCCAGCTCATTAATCCCATTCCCAAGGAGGCCGCCATCGTCCGGACTACAAAATCCAGGAAACTCCAGTCAAACTTCAGCAATCCCTTCTTTCGTGCAAGCATGTAAATAAGAACTGAGGTCACCAGAAAGAATGTCCCGGCGCGGGCAGCCACCAGCCCGGAAATTCCAAAATGGCGAGAGACTGGAGGGGCGATCATGGCAAATGTCCCCAGGGAGAAGATCTCCGCGAACAAAGGAGTAACGGTATCTTCAATAGCGAAGTAGCAGCGCAGCAGCACCATCGCGATGGCATATGGAAGAATCCCCACGCTATAAACAGAGAGCACCTGCGCAGTGATTAGGGAATCCGCCGGAAGAAACCGGCCGTGCTCGTATAGCAGACGCGTGACCGGCAACGCGTTGATGACGGTCCAGGTTGTGATCGGCAGGAACAAGAAGAGGACCAGCCGGAAAATTCTGGAAACCTGGCCGGCCAGTTCACCACGCTTGACGCGTGCCGCT
>JBGPZS010000425.1:0-4054 GCA_041493865.1 Terriglobia bacterium | reverse complement strand
GCGCGTGCCAGGTGGCCCTTGTTGGAATAACGCGTCAATCCGGCAATCACGCCCCTTGCGCTGTCTTTCCAGTAGGGAGCGTAGAGCCCGGAAAATGCCGGGACAATATAAACGCCGCCGTTGTCCTCTACCGACCGTGCCAGCTCTTCGATCTCGGCGCTCGCCTTGATCAGCCCCAGATTGTCGCGCAGCCACTGCACCAGGGCGCCGGCGATGGCAACGCTCCCTTCCAGCGCATACCGCGCCGGCTGATCACCCAGCTTGTACGCGACCGTGGTCAGCAACCCGTGTTTTGATTCCACCGGGCGCTCGCCCGTATTCATCAGCAAAAAGCATCCAGTGCCATACGTGTTCTTGGCTTCTCCACTCTTGAAGCAAGCCTGTCCTGCCAGCGCCGCTTGCTGGTCGCCCAGAATGCCCGCGATCGCCACTCCGCTCAGCGGACCCTCTGCAATCCGGCCGTAGATTTCACTGCTCGAACGGATGCGCGGCAGTATCTGCTCGGGAATGGAAAACGCCCGAAGCAACTCCGCGTCCCACTGGAGTGTTTTCAGGTTCATCAACTGCGTGCGGCTCGCGTTGGTCACGTCCGTGATGTGCAGTGCCGTATTCGTTCCGGTGTTTGCTGCGCCGCTCGTTCCGCCCGTAAGCTCCCACAGCAGGAACGTATCCATGGTGCCAAAGAGTATCTCGCCTGCTTCCGCCTGCCGTCGCGCGCCGGGAACGTTTTCCAGGACCCACCGCAGCTTGAGCGCGCTGAAGTACGTAGAGAGCTGCAGCCCTGTGCGGCTGCGGAAGAATGCGTCGCCGGGTTCGCGCGCAAGCCGGGCCACATCATCTGCTACGCGTGTGTCTTGCCATACAATCGCGTTCGTCAGCGGTTTTCCCGTCTTTCGGTTCCATACAACGGTAGTCTCGCGCTGGTTGGTGATGCCGATTGCCGCCAGATCAGCCGCCTTCACGCCCGCCTGGGCCATCGCTTCGCCGATGACTTCCTGCGTCCGCTGCCATATCTCTTCCGCGTCGTGCTCCACCCAGCCCGGCTGCGGATAGATCTGGCGATGCTCCTTCTGCGCGCACGTAACTACCTTGCCCGCGCCATCAAACACAATGAAGCGCGTGCTGGTTGTCCCCTGGTCAACGGCGCCGATATAGCTGGGCATGGTCTTTCCTGTAGTTTCCTAAAAAGCTTTCGCCGGGCTTTAAATTGTCAATTTTGGCATTTTTGGCAATCTTGGCAATTGCCTGATGATACTGCGTCGTCAATCACACCCGTATCATCTACTTTCGGTACACTCAAAAGGCAGGAACAGGAGCCCCATGGACAATAAGCCGCAGTCATTCGCCAGCCACGCCAAATATGATCCGCCTTTTCATTTCTTCGTGCTGCCTGTCCTGCTGATCAACGTGTTCGTGGTCGGCTACTATCTATTACGCTTTCCCGGACTGGGCGGAGCGTGGCTGCTGGTTCTCTCGCTGGCCTTTCTGGTGCATGCCGGCCGCATGCGCAGCTATGTCACCCATCTTCAGGACCGCGTGATCCGCATGGAAGAGCGTCAGCGCCTGGCGGCGATCTTGCAGGAGCCTCTGCGTTCGCGCATCAACGAACTGACGGACTCCCAGCTTGTCGGCCTGCGCTTTGCCTCTGACGAGGAATTGCCCGCCCTCGCCCAGCGTGCTCTCGATGAAAAACTCAGCCTCACGGACATCAAGAAAGCCGTCACCAGTTGGCGGCCGGATTATTCGCGGATTTGATTGCACTCTACGGCTGTCTGATTCGCGGGGTTTGAACTCATTCGCGTATCCGATTCGAATCCGGTTGCCCTAACCTGATCCGCGCAAATCTGCGGTAAGATTTTTCTGCTGATCAGCGTTTATCAGCGTAAATCTGCGGTAAAAATCCTGCGGCCCGCTTTGTGCCCTCCTCATATACAATTTGCATCCGTACCTCACCCAACTCAAAGGGAGCCTCTGATGCGCCGAGCTCTGTTCACCGCACTGATCTGCCTGATCGCCCTGCTGCCTCTTTCCGCCGCCAACACTGACGACGATACGCTGTACGGCTTTACCGCCGCCGGCAGCAAGACCGAGCGTGACTGGGAAAACAAGTTCCGCGCCGTTCCCGATCCCAGGATCTTAAAAGATTCCATGCAGAAGCTCAGTGCTCGCCCTCACCACGTGGGCTCGCCCTATGACAAGCAGAACGCCGAATGGATCCTCTCCCAGTTCAAGTCCTTTGGGCTCGACGCGCAGATTGAAACCTTTGACGTCCTCTTTCCCACGCCCAAAGAGCGCGTTCTCGAGCTGACCGAGCCCACGCGTTACACCGCCAAGCTCCAGGAGCCCCCGGTTTCTGTCGATCCCAGCTCCAATCAGCAGAGCGAGCAACTGCCCACGTACAACGCTTACTCCATCGATGGCGACGTCACCGGCAAACTGGTCTACGTGAATTACGGCCTGCCCCGCGATTACGAAGAACTTGACCGTCTCGGCATTTCCGTTAAGGGCGCGATCGTGATTGCCCGTTACGGACAATCGTGGCGCGGCATCAAGCCCAAGGTCGCTGCCGAGCACGGCGCCATCGGCTGCATCATTTATTCCGATCCCCGCGACGACGGCTACTTCCAGGACGACGTTTTTCCCCAGGGCCCCATGCGCAATGAGAATGGAGTGCAGCGCGGCAGCGTGATGGACATGCCGCTTTATCCCGGCGATCCCACCACGCCCGGCGTAGGCGCCAAGGGTGAAGTGAAGCGCCTTGCCATCAAAGACATTACTACGCTGACCAAGATCCCAACGCTGCCGATTTCCTACGGCGACGCCAAGCCTCTGCTCGCCGCGCTCCAAGGCCCGGTTGCGCCGGAAAGTTTTCGCGGCGCGCTGCCCATCACTTATCACGTTGGGCCCGGTCCGGCGAAGGTCCACCTGAAAGTGGCTTTCAACTGGGACATCAAGCCGGTCTATGACGTAGTCTTCAAAATTCCCGGCTCCGAATCGCCCGACCAATGGATTGTTCGCGGCAACCATCATGATGGCTGGGTCAACGGCGCGGGAGACCCCGTCTCGGGTCAGATTGCGCTGCTCGAAGAAGCGCGCGCGTTTGGCGAATTACTGAAGCAGGGCTGGAAACCGAAGCGCACTATCATCTACTGCGCCTGGGACGGCGAAGAGCCCATGCTGCTGGGCTCCACGGAGTGGGCGGAGTTCCACGGCGACGAGCTCAAACAGCACGCCGCCATCTACATCAACACTGACGGCAACGGCCGCGGCTACCTGGAAGCGGAAGGCTCGCATTCGCTGGAGAAATTCGTGAACGGCGTGGCTCGTGATATCACCGATCCCGAGAAGAATATTTCGGTGTGGAAGCGGGCGCAGGCGTCGCGCCTGATTGGCGGCGGCCGCGGACAGGACACTGCTGACCGCAAGGAACTGCGCGCGCGCCCGGACCTTCGCATGGGGCCGCTCGGGTCGGGCAGTGATTACACCGCATTCATTGACCATCTGGGCGTGGCGTCGCTCAACGTCGGCTACACCGGCGAGGACCGTAGCGCCGGCGTCTATCACTCCATCTATGACGACTTCTACTGGTACACGCACTTTGCCGACACCAACTTTGTCTACGGACGCGCGCTGGCCCAGACCATCGGCACCATGGTGATGCGCTTTGCCGATGCCGACGTGCTGCCTTACGACTTCTCCGATTTCGCCGACACCATCCACAAATATTCTGACGAACTCAAGACCCTGCTCAAGAACAGGCAGGACCAGATTCGCGACCGCAACCAGGATGTAGATGACGATATGTATAGCGCCGCATCCGATCTGCGCCGTCCCACCGTCGCGCCGCCGAAGGAAGAGATACCGCCGTTCCTGAACTTCTCGCCGCTGGATAACGCCCAGAACGCGCTCGACCGCGGCGCCCAGCGCTACGCCAAAGCTGTAAAGGCATTCAGCGCCGGTAACGTTTCTCCGCAGTCCTTGCAGGCGATCAACCTCAAGCTGCTTCAGGCGGAGCGCAAGCTGACCAACCCTGACGGCCTGCCCCGCCGTTCCT
>JBGPZS010000601.1:0-2178 GCA_041493865.1 Terriglobia bacterium | reverse complement strand
GGATCCGTCTTGCCCATGAAGATGGCAATCTTGCAGCGCGGATCGCCGGCCCCGGAGGACCACCACTTGCGCCCATTGAGCACGTACTCGTTTCCTTCGCGACGGATGCTGGCCTGAATATTGGTGGCATCAGAGGAGGCCACGGCCGGCTCCGTCATGGCGAAGCAGGATCGGATTTCGCCCGCCAGCAGCGGTTTGAGCCAGCGCTCTTTCTGCTCTGGCGTGCCATAGCGCGCCAGCACTTCCATGTTGCCGGTATCCGGCGCGGAGCAGTTGAAAACCTCCGGCGCCATGATGCTGCGGCCCATGATCTCGCACAGAGGCGCGTATTCCAGGTTAGTCAGGCCGGCGCCGTTCTCGTCGTCAGGCAGGAACAGGTTCCACAGGCCGGCCGCGCGCGCCTTGGGTTTAAGTTCTTCAATCACGCGCGTCGGCTCCCAGCGGTTTTTCTCAATTTCCTGGTAGAAGCGCGCTTCGTTGGGATAAATATGCTCGTCCATGAACGCGCGCAGGCGCTTTTGCAAATCTTTGACTTTGGCGCTGTATTCGAAATTCATAATCCCCTCACACGCTCCGGAGTTCTATTAGCGTAGTCGATTGTTCTCGATTCATCAAATGAATCGCTTGAATAGTGTAAGATTTGTGCCGTGCATCTGAGCCAGGTCGATCTCAACCTGTTCGTGGTCCTTGAGGCCATCTACCGCGAAGGCAACCTCACGCGCGCGGGACGCCAGCTCAGGCTCACGCAGCCGGCCATGAGCCATGCCCTCAAGCGCCTGCGCGAACTTCTGAAAGACCCTTTATTCGTCCGCGAAGGCGCCAACATGGTGCCGACTCCCTTTAGCCGTAACATGATCAATGAAGTGCGCCAGGCGCTGCAAATCCTGGAGCTGAATCTTTATGAGGACCGCAATTTTGATCCGGCGCACGCGCGGCGTAATCTTCAGATCGGTTTCTGGGAGCTCATGGAGTCGACCATCCTTCCACCGCTGGTCAAAGTTATTGCCAAGGCCGCTCCGGAGATTTCCATTACCACCCTGCGCGTGAAGCGGCGCGAAATCGAAGCGGAACTGGCCAGCGGAACGCTGGACCTTGCACTGGACATTCCCATCACGATGACTGACAGTATCCGGCAGACACCGCTGTTTTCCGATCGCGTAGTAGTGATGGCACGGGCGGGCCATCCCGCCATTGCCCGTGAACTCGACCTGGATACTTATCTCAGGCAGGACCACATCCTGGTTTCATCCCGCCGCCTGGGGCCCAGCCTGGTGGATGCGGAGCTGAACCGCAAGGGCCGGAAGCGCAGGATCATGGTTCGCTGCCAGCACTATTTTGCCGCGTGCCGGGTGGTGAGCGAAACCGACATGTTGCTGACCATACCGGAACACTACGCGCAGATGCTCAACAGCGGCTTCAATAACCGTCTGTACCCGTTCCCGTTGAAGAGCCTGCAACAGCTTGAGATCCACATGTACTGGCATGAGAGCTCGGAGAACGATCCGCCCAACCGCTGGTTGCGCGAGCAGATCAAGAAAGTGGTGGATGAATCACGGTCGGCGGCGGGCGAACCTGAGTTGAAACGTATGGCACGCAACTCCAGAAAAAACCGGCCCAGCGTACACCTGTCAAGGAAAAATCAATGAAAGCCGCGGTTTTGCATGAACTCAGGAAGCCTTTGTCGGTGGAGGAAGTGGAAAGACCCAAGCCGGGTGACGGTGACGTGCTGATCCAGGTGGAGGCCTGCGGTGTCTGCCATTCTGATTTGTCCATTGCCGATGGCGACTGGAAGCAATTCGCCGGCATTACCAAGCTACCGCTCATCGTGGGGCATGAGGTTGCGGGCAAGGTGGTGGAAGCGGGCGCGGGCGTGCGTGACCTGAAGATTGGTGATCGAGTCGGCGTGCCCTGGATTTACTGGACTTGCGGCGAGTGCGAGTTCTGCCGTGAGGGCAATGAAAATCTTTGTGTGAAGCAGAAAATCACGGGCTTGACCGTGGATGGCGGGTATGCGGAATTTGTGAAAGCGCCCGCCAGTCACGCCACGAAAATCCCGGATGCGGTCCCCTCGATTCAGGCCGCGCCGCTCTTCTGTGCCGGCGTTACTGTCTATCGCGCGCTCAAGCAGGCAAAGCCACAGCGCGGACAGCGACTGGCTGTCTTCGGTGTCGGTGGCCT
>JBGPZS010000395.1:0-4318 GCA_041493865.1 Terriglobia bacterium | reverse complement strand
GGGATCGACAAGAAACTCACGGAATGCGTTGCGACATCAAAGCAGAGTCTTGGTTATATCGTCTCGTTTGATTTTGAAATCTGGTTTTCGGAGGTTTTCCGGAAGAAAGCCGGGTTTGATGTGATTATCGCAAACCCACCGTACGTGGATTCCGAAACAATGGTCCGATCCGATCCTGAGGGCCGGGAGCTGTTAACGCGCTTGTACGAAACCGCGCGAGGAAACTGGGACTTATACATTCCGTTTTGGGAGCTTGCGCTCAGAAGAGTCAATGCGAAAGGGACTGCAGCCCTTATAACACCGAATAAGTGGCTCTCAATCGGGTACGGTAAATCCCTGAGGTCCCATGCCGCAGGGTATTTATTTCAACTCGTGGACTATTCAAAATTTAGGGCATTCGATAGTGTTGGCGTTTTTCCCGTGGTTGCCCTTATGACTAAGGTCAGGGGAGTAAGTTTAAAAGTCCGTCGATATATGGAGAATCAGCAACTCATCTTCGAGCAAGACATCCCAGCGCACGATTTGAAAAGGTTCGACAATTGGGGAGTATTTTTAAGTCCATTCCTGCAGTTGATACTAAGACTTGTATCAGGCAGTGCCAAACTCTCAGCGATTTGCACACCGGAGGAACCTTTCACGGTTTCTGAAGCATACAAGTTGACGAAATATCTTGGAGAGTGGTCACCAAAAAGTGCACCGGTTCTGAAATTTGTGAACACCGGAACCATTGATCCGTACGTTGCTCTGTGGGGCCGCAAAACTACGACATATATCAAAGCGAAGTATTTGAAACCCGTCATTGATAAGCAGCGGCTTGCACAGGATTTCCCACGAAGATTTGAGCAGTCAGTCACTCCGAAAATCATTATTTCGGGTATCCGACATTTTGAATGTTTCTTGGACGCCAAGGGTGAATTTGTGGCGGGTAAATCAACTGTGATCCTCACGAATCTCTCGAAAGATTGGTCTTCACTTTCGCTTCTTGGCATACTAAATTCCAAGTTAATCAAATTTTTCCTAAAAGAATGCTACGGCAGCCTGGCAATGGACGGAGGAATCAATTTTTCGCCCGGCAATGTTTCGGAAATACCGGTGGTAAAACCTGAGGGTGCGCTGGAAGCAGCGTTCGTTAAAGAGGTAACTCAGTTTCTGGACGTGAAAAGTCGCGATTCAGGAGCGAACACAACGGCTTTAGAGATCGAGATCGATCAACTTGTCTACACGCTGTTCTGTTTGACAAAAGAAGATGTCGCGACCATTGAGGGCAGCATTCAGAACAGAACCAGCCGCAAGTCCGAAAGATTATCTGCGCCGGCGAGTACCGCATGATCTCCACTGTCCTGGCCCGCGAAAGGTTCCTATCTTAATTCAGACTTTCTGCCACAAAAAGCTTGGTACACTTGCGCGGGACGCATGAGCACACTTCTCGTCATGGGCGACTCGGTGGTGTGGGGCCAGGGGCTGGTGGACCAACACAAGACCGCCAGCATTCTGGCGCGGCATCTGGGCGCGGAAATGAAGATGCTGGCGCATGCCGGGGCCAAAATCGGCATCCGCGACTCTTACACGGTCACGATGCCGTCAGGAGAGGTTCCCTGCTTTTTCCCCACCATCCTGCAGCAGCTCCAGAGTTTTACCGGTGATCCCGCGGGAGTGCAGTGGGTCCTGATGAATGGCGGCATCAATGACGTGGAGGTCCAGCGCGTATTCAATCCCATGGTCCCGCAGTTTGAACTGGAGCTGCATACACGCAATTATTGCGGGCGAGACCTGCTGACTCTGTTGCAGCAAGTCACCGGCAAATTCGCGAATGCGCGGGTGGTGGTGCTGGGATACTACCCTGCGCTCAGCCATCAAAGCCGGACGCAGGGAGTGGAGAACCTGTATTCGCTGGTGCACGGGGTCAAGTTTGCTCCTCTCTATGACGCTGGTCTTTTCCGCAATGAGATTGTGGAGCATTGTTTACGCTTCTGGAAGCTCTCGACGGGGCTGATGCGAGGCGCGGTGGAACAGGTGAATCGCGGGGAGGGAAAGATGCGGGCGATCTTTGTGGATTCCGGTTTGGATGAGGCCAACGCGGCCTATGCGCCGCAGTCATTGCTTTGGGAGCTTGATCTGCACGATCCGAACAAAGCGCCCGACGAAGCGGTTGCGGAACGCAAGCAGGCTTGTGAACTGGTGGCGGCCGGTGAGTTGCAGAAGCAACAGTGCCTGCTCTCTTCGGCAGGACATCCGAATGTTGCCGGCGCAGCGAAAATGGCCGAGCAGTGCATCAAGGCCGCAGCCGCGACGCGCTCCGTGCCGGCAGCCAGTTAGTTCACGAACGTGAATCCCTGGACCAGTAGCCGCCCTCAAAGTCGCTGTAGGGGCCCATTTTGGTCTTACCAGGAAGTACGCGATCCCGGCCACGCGAGCCTTCCGGCGTGGGGAAACGGTCTCTGGTGCTGCAGCACTCAAGCATTTTCCAGCCATGGTTAACGTGCTGGCCCGCCTCGTGGTAACCTTAGGTGCAATTTCAAGCATTCCGCTAAGACCCGCGTACGCACCGAAGGATTCAAAACACCATGAACCCCGGACAGTTCGTCCTGGTTACGCTGCAAAACCCGAGAGAGAAATTTTGGGGCGTCCTGATTGCCTTGACGCCGGCGGGAGCCAGTTTGCGCGGAGTGGATTTGCAATCTCTGGATGATTTCACGCAGTTAGTGAAATCAGGCGAAGCCACTACGGCCAGCCTGGTTTTTTTCCCCATGCACCGCGTGCAGCGGATCGAGATGGACGCACGTAGCGGAGAACTACCCTCCCTGGCCGACCAGTTCGTTGCCAAGACAGGCATTGACGTGGGCAAGTTCTTTCAGGAGCCGCAATGATGCTTCGCCAGTTGGGCTCCGCGCCAAACCTGTTGACCCTGATGCGTCTGATCTTCGTTCCCTTTGTTGTGGTCGCCATCCAGCAGCAGAATTACACCTGGGCACTGGCAATCTTTGTGGTGGCGGGAATCACAGACGGGCTGGACGGCTTGCTGGCACGCGTGCTGCAGCAGAAGACCACGGTGGGCCAGTATCTGGACCCCATTGCCGACAAGCTGCTGCTGAGCACGATGTTCCTCATGCTCTCCATTGCGCATATTATTCGCTGGCCGTTCACGATCCTGGTATTCAGCCGCGACATCATCATCCTGATTGTCTGTACGCTGCTCTACGCCACCGGCACAATCAAGGTCTTCCGCCCGAGCTTGTTTGGTAAGGCAAATACGGCGGTGCAGATTGTCAGCGTCCTGCTGGCGCTGATCTACCAGATCAATGGCTCTTACTGGGCGCGCCTGGGGAAACGGTGGAGCCTCTGGGCCACGGTTGCGCTGACGACCATTTCCGGCGTTCACTACCTGCTGCGGCTGGCAGTTGACCTGCGTGCTGCAGGCGCAAAGGCCGAGCATGGGTGAGGAACCAGGCCTTAGCTTTTGGCCCTTAGCTCTTGGCTAATCTTCGGAGTTCGCGGCTCTCCATTTCTCCTGTAGCACAACGATTCGCGGGCGAAATTCGTCCGCACAACAAGTTCAACCAGGCATGATTGTTTCAGCGTGAGCCTGCATCCGCCGCTAACGGACCATGCACCAATGGATAGAGACCAGCCGCGAGAGGCCGGGGATCCCGTGCTATTATCGGCGCACCTGCCCCCTGTTCCGAAACTAAGTGTTCCGAAATGCGGTAGCTTGCGCGATGGAAACGATACAGCAGCTAGGACGGTATGAGCTCGTGGCCGAGCTTGGCCGCGGAGCCATGGGCGCAGTGTATCGTGCGCGCGACCCCAAGATCGACCGCACCGTTGCCATCAAAACAATTTCCGTTCCCGGCGCCGACGCCAAAGACGCAGAACACTACCGGCAGCGTTTCTTTCGCGAAGCCCAAGCTGCCGGGCGGCTCTCGCATCCAGGAATCGTGACCATCTATGACGTTGGCGAGGACGAAGCCACGCACACGCCTTTCATTGTGATGGAGTGCGTTGAAGGCGAGTCGCTGGACCGGCTGGTTGCCGCGGCGGCTTCCGGCATTTTGCCCCGCGACACCGCTCTTGATCTGGTACAGCACATTGCTGAAGCGCTGGACTACGCGCACAGCCAGGGCATTGTTCATCGTGACATCAAGCCCGCAAACATCATGGTTACGGCAGGCGGGCAGCCCAAGATCGCCGACTTCGGCATTGCCAAGGTCTCACTGGCGGAAACCACGCTGCCCGGCCATGTGGTGGGCACGCCGGCGTACATGTCACCGGAGCAACTCAACGGCAAAGCGGTGGATGGGCGCTCTGATCTCTTCTCGCT
>JBGPZS010000298.1:0-5333 GCA_041493865.1 Terriglobia bacterium | reverse complement strand
TGCTTTCAACCTTCTCCTTATACCTGGGCACAATTGAGGGGTAGCGACTTTGGCTTCCAATGCTTCAAACGCTACCCCTTTAGTCTTTTCTAAGAAAACTCTCCATGGTGTACATTGATTTCTGAGGGCGCAATGCCCTAATTTTGTGCATTCTGTCGATCCCATTTCGCAACCTGAACCTCTGCCGCCGGCATTGGACACAGCGCAGCCAGCGTCAATCAACAATGGCGAAGATACCGGCATCGACCTGGTGGACGCAGGGTTGGTGGTTGCGTTCGCCCTCGGCGCGCTTTTTTTCTGCACTATCATCAGTGAGTTCATTTTTTCATTGGCTCATCGGTCTCAGCACCTCAGCCCTGAGGCCTTCGTGAACGCCTTTTCCCACAATGCGTTCTTTCAGGTACCGGCGGAATTCGCAGCCTACGTTTTGTTGATGATCTTCATGGCTGCCCTGGTTTGGAGACGGCACAAGACCGGCCTTTTACAGGCGGTTGGATGGAATGCGCCGGCTCGCAAGCGCACATCTTATGCGCTGGCGGTTGGCGCGAGCATGGCGCTGTTCTCCGCATTCGCTGAAGTGCTGCTGCAGCGCTGGACCCCGAAATCTCTTCCCATCAATGAATTCTTTCGCGACCGTCCCTCCGCCTGGCTGCTGGCTGCATTTGGAATTCTGGTGGCGCCCCTCATGGAGGAGTTGGTTTTCCGTGGCTTCCTGTACCCGGCGCTTGCCCGCTTGACCGGAGTTGCCCCTGCGGTGGTCATTACCGGAGGGGGGTTCGCCTTGTTGCATGGGATGCAACTTGGTTTTGCCTGGGCCCCTCTGCTGGTGCTCCTGATCGTCGGCCTGGCGCTGACCGTCACACGGGTGGTTACCCGATCGGTTGCCTTCTGCGTCCTCATGCACATGGCCTACAATTTTGTGATCTTTACCCAGGTCTTCATCGGCACGCAAGGTTTTCGCCATTGGCAAGACTAAGGAGTCCCCTGGTCTTGCCGGAATCTGTTAACGTATTTCACGGCCTATGACTGCGTCCCCTCGCGAACAGCTCCTCAACCTGCTGGCAACCAACTCTTTCCGCCTCGGTGAATTTACTCTTTCTTCAGGCGCTAAGAGCGATTACTACATCGATTGCCGCACCACCACGCTCCATGCCCGCGGCGCAGAGCTTACAGGCCGCGTCTTCCTTGATCTCTTCAGAGAGCAGGGCTGGCAGCCGCAGGCCGTGGGTGGACTCACCATGGGCGCTGACCCCATCGTGGTTGCCACGTCGGTCATCAGTTCGCAAGCCGGCGGTCCCATTCACGGTTTTCTCGTGCGCAAGGCGGAAAAGGCGCACGGCATGGGTCGCCGGGTGGAAGGCTTTCAGGAAAAGGGCGCTCGCGTGGTGATCGTGGATGACGTCTGCACCACGGGCAGCTCCACCATTCAGGCCATTGAAGCCGCGCGCGAATTCGGCTTCAACATTACCGGCGTCGCCTGCCTGGTGGAACGGCTGGAGGCCGGCGGACGTCCCGCCGTGGAACAGGCCGCTGCGCCCGCGAAATTCATTTCAGTATTTACTTCCAACGATGTGAAGGCCGCGCACTTGAAGCTGCAAATGAGATAGTCCAAGGAAATCGACCGGCAACCTGGCCGCGTGCACAAGTCGTCATCCCCAGGGCCGTAAGCGAGAGCGCGCCGTCATCAGCGCGTGAGAAGGCCCGAGGGACCTTGCGCTTCTGGTCCGTGAAACTTGAAGAGCTCAAGCTCCCGCGCTCCTATTCGGACGCTGATCTGCCCATTCACGCCAAAAACGGCGCGAGAATGGGGCCCTGAAAACGCGTCCTCATCGACGGAACTCGGGATGACGATTTTTTTGGCTGGAAACGAGGACCCAGCAGCCGTACTCCATGCTTTGGCTACTTCGCCACAGGCTCCGTCGTCGATACCGGCACTTGTTCAACGATGCTGATGCCGAAACCTTCCAGCGCTGCCACGCGCTTGGGATGGTTGGTCAGCAGGCGGATGGAACGAATGTTCAGGCTGGAAAGGATCTGCGCGCCGACGCCGATCTCGCGTTGCGTCTTCCTCTGGTGCGCCGGCTCTGATGTGCGCACCTCGCGGTGAAACGCCAGGCGTTTTTCGTCGTCTACGTTGAAGCCCTTGGAAGTCTGGTGCAGGTAGATCAAAGCGCCTGTGCCCTCGCGGGCGATGATTTCCAGCGAACGGTCCAGCACCTGCTGGCATTCGCACAGCGATCCGCCAAACACATCGCCGGCCAGGCAATGTGCGTGCATGCGCACCAGCACCGGGCCGGTAGCGCGCTCCACGTCACCCTTGACCAGGGCAACGTGCGATTCGCCGTCCAGCTGGCTTTCAAACGCTATCATGCGGAACTCGCCGTGGCGCGTTGGCAACATGGCTTCGCCTACCCTGGCCACGTGGCTCTCAGTTTCCATGCGGTAACGGATCATCTCCGCCACCGTCAGCATCTTCAAATTGTGGGTCCGGCAAAATTCGGTGAGGTCGGGTACGCGGGCCATGGTGCCGTCTTCATTCATGATCTCGCAGATCACGCCCGCGGGAATCATGCCCGCCATGCGCGCCAGGTCCACGGAGGCTTCCGTCTGTCCGGCGCGGACCAGCACGCCGCCCTTGCGCGCGCAGAGAGGGAACACATGCCCGGGACGCACCAGGTCAGCCGCGCGGCTCGCGGGATCGATGGCCACTTGAATCGTGCGTGCGCGATCATGCGCGGAGATGCCGGTAGTCACGCCCTCACGCGCTTCCACGCTCTCATAGAACGCTGTCCCGTACGGCGAGGTATTCTCCCGCGTCATAGGGCCGATGCGCAGGTAGTCCAGCCGCTCCGGCGTCATGGCCAGGCAGATCAGGCCGCGCCCGTACTTGGCCATGAAGTTGATGGTTTCCGGCGTGATCTTCTCCGCCGCCATCGTCAGGTCGCCTTCGTTTTCGCGGTCTTCGTCGTCCACCACCACGATCATGCGGCCGGCGCGGATCTCTGCAATCGCCGTAGGAACGTCAGTAAATGCAGCGTCTAATGGCATGGCTTCAAACTCGGTAAAATTCTAGCAGACCAGGAATATTACAGCCTACTGCTCTGGTTCCGGCGAGCTTGTGGGCTTACAATCTCTCTATGGCAAAGTCTGCGTCTGAGCCCTTTGAAGTCGGCTGCCCGTGCTGCAACGCGGTGCTGAAGGTTGATCCTGAGAACAAGGCTGTGATCTCGCATGTCGCTGCGGTGAAGCCCAAGACATTCAATGATTTTGAGGCTGCGGCCAAAGCCATGCGCGAGCAGGAAGGCCGCAAGGAATCCATCTTCCGCCAGGCCGTGGACGCGGAGAAGAACAAGGCCAGCCTGCTGGAGAAGAAATTTCAGGAAGCGGTCAAGAAGGCCAAAGAGACGCCGGACGAAGGCCGTCCCATCCGCGACTTTGATCTGGACTAGCTGACCGCTTTGCCCGCCAAACTCCTACTGCTCGGACATCGCGGCGCCCGCAGCTACGCGCCCGAGAACACCTTCGCGGCATTCGATCTGGCCCAGGCCCATGGCGCCGATGGCTTTGAGTTCGACGTGCGCGGCACCAGCAACAAACAATCCATCATTTGTCATGACCCCAGGCTCAACCGGCTCGTGGTACGGAAACATACGTTCAAGCAACTCCAGGCGAGCTTTGCTTCACCGGAAGAACGGCCGACGAACCTGGAAGATGTCCTGGACCGTTATGCCCGTAGTGCATTCCTGAATATTGAAGTGAAAGTCCGAGGCATGGAGCCGCTGGTGGCGCGGGCCGTAAAGCGCGTCCGGCCGCAGCGCGGGTACTTCATTTCTTCGTTCCTGCCCAGCGTCGTGCACAAACTGTACGCTCTGGATCCGTCCCTCGTCTTGGGTACGCTGGCGCAGACGCGCTGGCAGCTTCACCGCTGGAGCAAACTTCCCGTAACTTACGTTGTGCCGCACTACCGTCTGCTTTCTCATCGCCTGATCGCGAAACTTCACGCCGCGGGCAAGACCGTGGTGACCTGGACGGTCAACGATCCGCGACAGATGCTCCGCGCTGCCAAAATGGACGTAGATGGAATCATCTCTGACGATACAAAATTGCTGGTGGCGACGGTGGGTGGAAGCGTGAGCCTTTAGCGGCCGCGCACAAACGGTTTCTCGCGACGCGGCGTTCTGGGGAAGACAAGCGGCGAGGCCGATTTGCGCGCCGAGCCGCATGCATCAGGAGCGGAGGAGTCTCGCGGTACAGAATAATCTGAAGCGGTTTTGGAGCGGAGCGACAAAAAATGAAGCGACAACAAAAAAAGTGGCCTTCCTGCCGGGCCGGACAGGAAGGCCAAATCAGCTCAATGGAGACAACTAAGCAGCAGGCTTGATTGCTGGCATTTTTTCAGGCTCTATGAATTGCTCGTTCTCCGTCGAACCCTCAAGCGCAGTGGTGGAAGACTGGCCGCTGGCAATGGTTTGCGCGATCTCGTCAAAATACCCCGTGCCGACAAACCTCTGGTGCCTGATCGCCGTGTACCCTCTATCGGCGCACCTGAACTCTTTTTCCTGCAGTCTTGAGTAGGCGGTCATGCCTTCGCGCGCGTAACCGTGCGCCAGTTCAAACATGCTGTAATTCAGCGCGTGGAACCCGGCCAGCGTGACGAACTGGAATTTGTATCCCATAGCGGCAAGCTCAGTTTGGAACTTCGCAATCGCCGCATCGTCCAGTTTCTTCTTCCAGTGGAACGAAGGGGAGCAGTTGTACGCCAGCAGCTTGCCGGGGAACTTCTCATGGATGGCTTCGGCAAAGCGCCGCGCCTCTTCGATGTTTGGTTCTGACGTCTCGCACCAGATCATGTCGGCGTAAGGCGCGTAGATCAGCCCGCGGGCAATCGCCGCATCAATCCCGCCCTTGAAGCCGAGGAACCCTTCAGGCGTACGTTCACCGGTAAGGAACTCCACGTCGCGCAGGTCGCTGTCACTGGTGAGCAGCTTGGCGCCGTTGGCATCCGTGCGGGCGATGAGCATCGTAGGCACGCCAAGGATGTCCGCCGCCAGCCGCGCCGCCACCAGTTTTTGTACGAACTCCTGCGCCGGAACGAGCACCTTTCCGCCCATGTGGCCGCATTTTTTTGCTGAAGCGAGCTGGTCTTCAAAGTGCACCGCGGCCGCGCCGGCCTCGATCATCGATTTCATCAACTCAAAAGCGTTCAGGCTGCCGCCAAAGCCCGCTTCTGCGTCAGCGACGATCGGCGCAAACCAGTACGTGCCGTTCTTGCCCTCAGAATGATGGACCTGATCGGCGCGCAGGAAGGCGTTGTTAATTTCTTTCACCACGTT
>JBGPZS010000053.1:0-12962 GCA_041493865.1 Terriglobia bacterium | reverse complement strand
TACGGCGGTGGCCAACGCCCGCTCCGCCCGAGCGCGCCTGATTGAGGTCCTCTACGACGGCAGCAAAATGCTGGGCCAGGAAATCATCGCCGAACTGGGCAACACCCGTAAAGAATAGCTGCACGCAAGCTTTTGGACTACCATTGGTACTGTATCGCTTTGTTCTTCGGTTTGGGCTTCTTCTGGAGGACATATGGCTTTCCCCTCCTCTCGCTGCTATCTGGCCACAACGTTCATCATTGCCACGCTTGTGCCATGCGCCGGGGCGCAGCGCAGTGGCAGTGTGGATCCCTCCCGCGCGGGCGGCCCGGTCGATCTTCCCAGCGCCGGCTCTCCGGTACCGGAAAGAAGCTCCATTGGACATCCGATCTTTGTTTCAGGAAAAGTTGTAGTGCAGGGCGGCGGCGTCGTGAGCCATATCTCGATTGAGCGGATCTGCAACGGGATGGTGCGGCGTGAAGGCTACACCGATGCCAAGGGCGGCTTCCAGTTTGAACTGGGCCGCAATTCCCTGGATCGCGATGCCAGCCAGGGCGATTCCGACCGCATGGTGACCAACAGGGGCGGGCGCCTGGCTCCTTCCGGCGGAAGTCAGGTGAAGGTCGATGAATGTGACCTGCGCGCATCGCTGCCGGGATTCATTTCGAGCACGGTGCCCATGCACGTAGAAACTTATATGTCGCTGGTTGAGGTGGGGACCATTGTCCTTACTCGAATGGGTGGGGTGGAAGGCTCCACTATCAGCGTGACCAGCATGGCAGTGCCCAAAGATGCGCACGCGGCGTTTGAGAAAGGCCGCAAAGCGGGCAGCGAGAAGAAGTTCGACGAGGCCATCAGGGAACTCAACAAGGCGGTCACTATCTTCCCCCGGTATGCGGTCGCCTGGTCACTGCTGGGAGAGATCCATCGCGTGCAAAACCAGTTTGAACCGGCAAAAAAGGAATACGCGCAGGCGCTCGCATCCGATCCCAAATTCATCAGCCCTTATTTCGGCCTGGCGGCAATGGCGGTAGTGGAAAACAAGTGGGCAGAGGCAGCAAGGCTCACGGACCAGCTCATCGAACTGAACTCGTTCGCTTATCCCATGGCGTACTTTTTTAACGCTGCCGCCAGATTCAATCTGGGCGACCTGGAGGCGGCGGAGCAGAGCGCGCGCAAGTTCCAGCAGGTAGATACTGCCCACACCCGGCCTGACATAGCCATTCTTCTCGCCAATATTCTTGCCGGGAAACATCAGTACGCCGAGGCGGCGCAACTCTACCGCGACTTTCTCGCCGCCAGGCCTGACGCCCCCAACGCGGCCATGCTCAAGAGCGAAGCGCAGCGGCTGGAGGGCCTGAACGCGGCCAAACAGCAATAGGCATTTCCCGCGCGCCATCCCTCCCTGCACGCGCAGAAGCGCAACGGTTATTCATAGCGCAAGGCAACCATCGGATCTACTTTCGTAGCGCGGCGGGCAGGCACATAACTGGCCAGCAACGCAACGCTCGCCAACGCCAGAGGCATCACGATGAAAGTCAATGGATCGATGGCACGCACGCCGTACAGCATGCTCGACATCACCCGGGTAAATGCCAGCGCCGCCAGCAATCCAAAAAACACGCCGGCCAATGCCAGCACCGCACCTTGTTTGAGCACCAGGCCCAGCACGTGCTGTCTGGGAGCGCCCAGCGCCATGCGCAGGCCAAACTCCTTGCTTCTGCGCGCCACCAGATAAGAGAGCACGCCGTAAATTCCCACCAGTGCGAGGGCCAGCGCAACGCCGGAAAAAATGGTCAGCAGCAACGTGAGGAAGCGCGGCCGCGACTGCGCTGCTGCAAGCACATCCTCCATGCTGCGCACGCTGGAGACGGGTACTGTGGGATCAAGGTCATTCAGTTCGCGGCGTACGGCGCTGGCCAGGTCCAGTGAATCGCTCTTTCCGCGCAGGACCACATACATGCCTGCACGGCCCGCGCCCTGCGGCTGGCGATACGGCAGGTATAGTTCGCTCCCCGTCGGTTTGTCGATGCCAGCATTTTTCACGTCGGCCACTACGCCCACCACTGTGCACCATTCGTTTCCGGCGCTGTTGCTGGGACGTACCCTGCGTCCCAGCGCGCTGTCATTGCCCCAGAACATCCGCGCCATTGTCTGGTTGACGATGATGACATCGGGCGCGCCCTTGGCGTCGGAAGCATTAAAAAAGCGCCCTTCGATCAGCCGTATGCCCATGGCTTCAAAGTAGCCGTCGCTGACTGACTGATAAAAATCCACATTCTGAATGGGGCCATTGGGACGGGGGACAAAACCCTCAATCTCCGTGTCATTAGCGTTGACCCGCCGCTGTGGGGGCAGGCCTGAAACCAGCGCCGCCGACTGCACGCCGGGCAGCCGGGTCACGCGCTCCTGCAATCGTGACCACAGGCTTTCAATTTTTTGCGCGTCAGAGTAAACCGCGGAGGGCAACGTCACCCGCATGGTCGCCACTCCGCGGGGATTCACACCGATGTTCACTTCCTGCAGCTTCCAGAAAGCGCGCACCATCAGCCCGCAACAGATCAGCAGTACCATGGCGCCGAAGATCTCAAACGCCACCAGCCCGCGACGAAAATTCTGCGCCGTGGCAGAACCAGAGGTAGCGCCGGCGGCGTCTTTGAGCAGCCCGTGCACGTTCTTCACGGCCAGATGCATCAGCGGCGCCAAACCGAAGATCACACCGGTGAAGATGGAAACCAGCAGCGCTACCAGAAGCACCGTGGCGTCAATACCGATCTCGGCTGCGCGGGGAATGCTGCCCGCGTTGGTCAGCTTGATGGTGTAGATCCCGGCAAAGGCCAGGCCCAGGCCAAGCACCGCTCCCGTGAGTGAAAGCAGGATCCCTTCCGCAATGAACTGCCGCAGCAGCCGCCATGAGGATGCGCCGATCGCGGTGCGGACAGCAATCTCCCGCTGCCGGGCTTCCGCGCGCGCCAGCAGCAGGTTGGCCACGTTCACGCAGGCAATCAGCAGCACAAAGCACACCGCGCCCATCAGCACCAGCAGCGCGGGACGCACATTGCTGACTATCTCGGACTGGAACGGATAACTCATAAGCGTGTGATTATCCGGCCGGAAGCTGTGCCCCTGAGCAGGGCTGGTCTCTCCCCAATGCTTCACCAGCGACTCGAATTCCAACTGCGCCTGTTGCGCGGTAACGTTCGGCTTCAACCGGCCCAGCAGGTACAAAAAGTGCGAGCCTCGTCCGCCGGGTTTGGCGGGATCGATCTGCAAAGCGGTCCAGACCTCGGGCGGATCGACCTCCCCGGCCGGAAAAGCAAAATCTTTGGGCATCACGCCGATAATGACGGCCTTCTGTCCATTCAACTGCACCTCTTTGCCTACAATGTCGCGCTTGCCGCCGAAGACGCGCTGCCACAAACCGTAAGAGATATCCACCACGGCGTTGGATTTGGGATCGTCGTCTTCCAGTGTGATGGTCCGGCCCAGGATGGGCGAAACTCCCAGCGACTTGAGCAGACCTCCTGTGATGAATGACGCGGTCGCGCGCACCGGTTGCGACTGTCCCGTAAGATTGGCGCCGCCGTTGACCCAGCCGTCCAGTGACTCCCAGGATTTCGTCTCGCGCTTCAGGTCGAGATATTCGGGCGGCGAGAGCCAGAACCGCCTCAATCCACCGCCGGGGAAGTTACCGAACTCGGAATAGATCTTGACCAGGCGTTGCGGCTGCACGTAAGGCAGCGGCCGCAGCAATACTGCGTTGACCACGCTAAAAATCGCAGTGGTGGCGCCGATGCCCAGCGCCAGGCAGATCACGGCGGCAACGGCAAAGCCGGGGTTGCGGACCAGAATTCTCAGGCCGTAGCGAAAATCGTGGAGCAGGGTTTGCATTGAATTCCCCTCAAGCCGCTTCCTCTTGGACTTGGCTTCACCGCCGGAGTTAGCCGGCAAGAGTGATTACCTGCTTTAGCGGAAAAGGGTTACAAGAAATCTTCCCTTACGGCCCGCACGGTGAGATTTTTAACCAAATCGTAAGGTAAAAGGCGTAACATTTCTCTCTGGCCGGTAATTCCAGAGTTGATTCCAAAGTTCTCAGTTTGATGGAGGGTTCGATGATCTTCCGCTCCTCTCACTTCAGGACCTGGGTATTGATCGGTATTGCAGTGCTCGCACAGGCGGCTGTGGCACAACGCGGCTCCTCCAACTCCTCGAGCACGCCGTCCCGGACCACGTCTCCTTCGCGCACCACCACCGCGCCTGACACCTCGACCCAGCCGATGTTTGTCTCCGGCAAGGTCCTGCTGGAAAACGGAGGCGTTCTTCCCGAACCGGTGGCCATTGAGCGCATCTGCAATGGAGTGATCCGGCGCGAAGGTTACAGCGATTTCAAAGGCCAGTTTGAATTTCAGCTGGGCCTGAACATCGGGTTTCAGGACGCCAGCGAAAATGATTCGCGCATCACTCCCAATTCGCTGCCACGGCCCGGGAGCAACGCCGGGCGCAGGCCGCTGGACCTGACCGGCTGCGAGTTTCGCGCTGTACTCGCCGGCTACCAATCGAGCACTGCCATGCTGCGCACCAGCGGCGACACCTGGCAATTTGACGTAGGCACAATTTTTCTCAAGCGCATGGGGGATGCCCCGGGCACCACGATCAGCGTGACCAGCATGGCAGCGCCTAGAGACGCCATGCGCGCCTATGAGAAGGCACAAAAAGTCAAAGCCGACAAACCGGCCGAGGCGGAGAAAGACCTCAATAAGGCAACCCAGATCTATCCCCATTTCGCCGCGGCATGGACCCTGCTGGGAGACATTCACCGCCAGCGTAATGATTTCGAAGAAGCGCGGACCGAATACACGCAGGCAATCTCTGCCGACCCCCAGTTCGTGAACCCCACCTATGGCCTGGCCATGATCGCCATGCAGGAAAAGAAGTGGGACGAGGCGATCCGGCTGACCGACCAGATTGTGAAGCTGAATGCCGGCGCCTTTCCGTTGACGTACTTCTTCAACGCCGCAGCCAATTACAACCTGCAGAAGTTTGACGCCGCGGAAGAGAGCGGCAAAAAGTTCAAGGCCCTGGACACGCAGCACAGCCATCCCGACGTATGTCTTTTGTTGAGCTACATCTTTTCGCGCAAACAGGACTATGCGGGCGCGGCGCGCGAAATCCGCGACTTCCTTGCCGCTTCGCCCAACGCGCCGGATGCCGAGGCCCTCAAGACGGAAGCCAAGCGCTTTGAAGACCTAAGCGTCTCCGCCAAACGCGAATAGTTTCCCCGTCTACTTTCCTGCCGCGCTCTGCGCTGGGAAACGCAACAGTACGGGCGGCGTAAACTTTTCTCCCGGCTTGAGTTTGCCGGTGTTGTCATCCACCTTGCTCCAACCGACGTTCGCCGAGACGTAAAACCAGCCGTCTACGGCGACCGCATGAGTAGGGTCGCCCATGCGCTCCGTGGCCTGTTCAATCACTTCAGCGCCGGTGATCTCCGTTTGCTCATGGTTCAGCCGCAGCCGCAGTATCCTGGCGGGGTCAGTGCCGTTCTGTATGCCAACCAGCGAATCACCGCTCAGGTAGAGGCCGTCAAGCCCGACCACCGCCACGTTCTCCGGGTGCGGCAGGTAATTCACTCTGGCGTTTGCTGCGGCCAGATCGATCACGGCGATCCCCATGGTGTAGTCGGCGACGAAGAGCCGTTTGCCGTCACGCGCCGGCACCGGAGTCTGCGGAGAGAAAAGCCCGTCAGCGATTTTTTCCAGCTTCGCCGTTTGCAGGTCTCCGTGCAGGCGGTAGACCCCGCCGCCGATACTGTCCGTCACATAGACGGTGCCATCATCTGTGACGCACATATCACCCAACACCGTGGGACCGTTCGTGCCCGGATCAAAGCGGCGCAGGACCTTCCCGCTGTTCGCGTCCACCTCCAGCAGCAGCGCTTTGCCTTCATCCTCTTTGGGAAAACCGCTGAATCCGGGCATGGCGGAGGTTGTCACCCACAGGGTCTTTCGCTTCGGGTCGGCGGAGACGGCCAACGAGGGCCAGCGTTTGACTTCGCCGGCGAGCGGCAATTCCTGTATCGCGCATTCTTTTGCTCCCGCCTTGGGCAGCGATACGCGATACAGCGCGCGGTGCTGGATGCTGGAGACAATGAAGCTGGGCGGCGATTTGGCGCCTGACGCCTTCAAATAGGTGATGTCCTCAGGCATGATGTCCGCCTGCGCCAGCGAGCATACGAACTCGGCCTTCTCGACCGGCTGGCTGCGCTCCTTCATCTGCGCGGTGATCTTCTGGCCGGCTTCTTCGGCCAGCAGGGCTTTCAAGTCGTCGTCTCTGGCAGCGTCATAGCTGAGTCCGGTGGCGGCGAACTTTTCCAGCCACTGGAGCGCCTCCGCCTTGTGCCCCAGGTGCGCCTCCACGGATGCCACGGTCAGAAAATAGCGCGGCGTGGGCGCCGGCAGCTCGCGGCCGATTTCCGTCAGCACATCCCGGGCACCCTGCCAATCTTTTTGTTTGGCCAGCGCGCCAAGCTTCTGGATGAGTTCACGGTAGTGGGCTTGGTCAAAGGCCTGGGAAGAAGACACAAGCATGAGAAGTATAACGGCAGAAAGCAAAAGCTTTTTTAGACCGGCCATTTCTATTGGACGGCGCTGCCAGACTTTGGCATCGGGCTAATACGGCCAACTGGTTCTGGCATTTTTTCGCAATTCGCTTTACCATCGCCAGAGTGTCTGCCGCGGAGCACAAACCGATCGATAAAGACCGCTTGAATAAAGACCGCCTGGTTTCCGCCGTGCAGGCGGAAGACGATGCTTCTTATGAGCTGAAGTTGCGGCCACGCTACCTGCGCGAATTCATCGGACAGAAGAAGGTGAAGGAAAATCTGGCGGTCGCCGTGGAAGCGGCCAAATCGCGCGGCGAGGCGCTGGACCACGTGCTGCTCTACGGGCCGCCGGGGCTGGGCAAAACCACGCTGGCCACGATTATCGCCAATGAGATGGGCGTCGCCTACCAGCAGAGTGCCGGGCCGGCCATACAGATCAAGGGCGACCTCACCGCCATCCTCACTAATCTGCGCGACCGGCAGGTCCTGTTTCTGGATGAAGTCCACCGCTTGCAGCCTGCGCTGGAAGAAATCCTTTACTCGGCGCTGGAGGACTACAAGCTGGACATCATCATCGGGCAGGGGCCTTCAGCGAGGACGCACACCATTGAGGTGCACCCGTTTACCTTTGTGGCTGCCACCACGCGCGCCGGCCTGCTCTCCGCGCCGTTGCGGTCGCGCTTCGGAATCCTTCTGCGCCTGGAGTTCTATACCACTGAGGAACTCAAGTTTATTGTGGAGCGTTCAGCCGAAATTCTTGGCGTAGCCGTTGACAGCGCCGGCGCCGACGAGCTGGCCAGCCGCGCACGAGGCACCCCGCGCATCGCCAACCGCCTGTTGCGCCGGGTACGCGATTTTGCCCAGGTGCGCGGGCAGGGCCGCGTTGACAAAGCCACTGCACAGGCCGCACTGGAAATGCTGGAAGTGGACAAGCACGGTTTTGACGAAATTGACCGGCGCCTCTTGCTGACAATTATCCAGAAATACAATGGAGGGCCTGTTGGACTCAGTACGCTGGCCGCGGCGCTGGCCGAAGAACAAGAGGCGCTGGAAGAAATCTATGAGCCTTTTCTCATTCAGATTGGCTTTCTCGACCGGACGCCGCGCGGGCGCGTCGCCACCCGTCTGGCTTACGAGCATTTCGGCATAAAGTATGGCCGTCAGCCGGACTTGTTCTAAGGCAAAATGGACCGGGGGTTGGGGCGACTTTGTGAAATTTCACCATAGTTTTACCAACACGCCCACTGATCTTGTTAACGTCACCCGGTGAACAATAGCCATTCGCCATCGCGTCCGGTTAACCTTTTTTTTCAATGTAAGTCTAAACGGTCGGAATATCCAGAGCTGAACGTCCAGAATTAACCCCAGGGAAAAGTAACGTGGTGAAACGGCAACACTTCAAGGACCTCACCAGAACTCTTGCTGTGATTCTGGCGGCATCGCCTCTGCTCGCCCAGCAAACCCAGCAAAAAGGTCCGAGCCTGGCGGCCCCCAACCTCGCCGCTGAAATCAGCTCCCTGAATATCCCGCGCATTCAGGCGTCGCCAAAGCTCGCCGATTTTGAAGGTATGGAGCCGGCCAGCGATCTGGCGCGGAAGATGCTGAAGATCACGCAGTTCACACAGAAGGAGCCGCACGACGGCGCGCCTGCCTCGCAGCGCACCGAGGCCTACCTGGGCTATACCGACAAGAGCTTTTACGCGGTCTTTCTCGCCTTTGACGCCGAGCCGGCCAAGATCCGCGCCCGTATGCTGCGCCGCGAACTGATTGACGACGACGACCAGGTGGGCATGTGGCTGGACACTTTCAATGACCATCGCCACGCCTACATGTTCTATGTGAACCCGTACGGCATCCAGCAGGACGGCCTGTTTGCGGAAGGCCAGGGCTTTGACAACTCTTTCGACACCGTATGGCACACCTATGCCAAGATCAACGGCAGCGGCTACATGGTGATGATCGAGGTCCCGTTCAAGTCACTGCGCTTCCACCGTCAGGCCACCAACGACTGGGGCGTGATCCTGATCCGGGTGATCCCGCGCAACTCAGAGCACTCATTTTTTCCGCAAAACTCCAATCGCGTGCAGGGAATGCTGACGCAGGAAGGCACGCTCAACGGCTTTCAGGAAATTTCTCCCGGACGCAACCTGCAGTTCATTCCTTACACTTCAGTGGGCGCGTTCCGGGCGCTCGATGAACGCGATCCGGCCGGCGATCGCTTTACCGGCAAACATGTCCAGCCCAAGGCGGGACTCGACTCAAAAGTGGTGATCAAAGACAGCCTGGTCCTGGACGCGACCATCAATCCTGACTTCGGCCAGATTGAATCAGACGACCCTCAGGTCACGGTAAACCAGCGCTTTGAAGTCTTCTTCCCGGAGAAGCGGCCGTTCTTCCAGGAAAATTCTAATTTCTTCCAGACGCCGCTGCAGCTGGTCTTCACGCGGCGGATCGGCGATCCGTTGTATGGCGTGCGCCTGACCGGCAAGGTCGGCCCGTGGGCCATCGGCACCTTGATGGCCAATGACCGCTCGCCGGGCAAGAGCGTGATTTCTACCGACGCGCTGGCCGATGCGGACGCCTACTTCGGCATCCTGCGCGTGAATCGCGAACTGGGGAGGAACAACAGCATCGGTGTGATCTATACCGATCGCGAGCTGCACACTGTGCCCAACTCGTTTTGCACATCCTTGCGCTGCAGCGTCCGGTTCAACCGCGTGGGTGGTGTGGACACGCAACTCAGGTTCAATAAGAACTGGCGGTTGCAGGCCCAGGCTGTAACCAGCGAAACCAAGTTCAGTGACGGGACCCACATGGCCGGTCCAGCGTACTTTCTGTACGCCGAACGCAGCTCGCGCAACCTGGAATTCAATACCATGTATCGGGACATCGCGCCGGGCTTCGCGGCCGAAACGGGCTTTATCAACCGCACCGATTTGCGACGCTTCAGCAACTTCATCAGCCGGACGTTTTACCCGGAAGGCAAACATCTTAATAACCACGGCCCGCGTCTCTTTCAGTTGAGCATGTGGGACCACAACGGCACGCGGCTGAATGAGCAGCTCAATCCAGGATACGGGTGGAACTTCCAGCGCAAGACCTTCTTCAACATCTTCGGCGTGTGGGAGCGCGAACGCCTGCGTCCCGTGGACTTTTCAACTCTCTCGTCGAACCAGGACTACCGCCACGTGATCGGCGGCGTGGAGGCGGGCACGCAGTACTTCAAATGGATCAACCTCAATTTTGAAATGGACTGGGGAACGCAAACCAACTTCGTGCCGCGTTCCGGCCCGCCGGTGCTGGCGTACGCGAATACGTCGTTCATGCGCGGCGTGGTGCGTCCCCTGAAAGGGCTGACCATCGAAAACACTTACATCATGACCCGGCTGCTGGACCGGGACACTCACCTTAACATCTTCAACAATCACATCATGCGGTCGAAGTGGAACTACCAGTTCACCAAGGAATTCTCACTGCGCCTGATCGGGCAGTACGTGACCACGATTTCGAACCCAGGCCTGACGACGCTGCAAACTACCAAGAGTTTCAATGGCGATGTGCTGTTTACCTATCTTCTGAATCCGGGCACGGCCATCTATGCCGGCTACAACAGCAATCTGCAGAACCTTGATCCGCGGCTGCAGTTCACCGCGGACGGCCTGCTGCGCACGCGCAACAGCTTTATCAATGACGGCCGGCAGATATTCATCAAGCTGTCGTATCTGTTCCGCTATTAACCCGGGCAGGGTAATGAACTCGGGTGAGGCCGCGAGAAGGGCGCCAGCACGGCGCGATTCTCACTTCGCTCTGCGCAAGCGCGGAAGGAGCCGTGGGACTTCCCGCTGATACTGCCGGTATTCCTCTCCAAAACGGTCAATGAGATCCCGCTCCTCAAAGACGAGCATCAGGAGTCCCGCGGGGAAAAGCACGAGGATCAGGACGTATATGCCCACATAGTCAATGATAAGAGCTACGGCAATGACTGCGATGCCCGCACTGAGGTACCGAGGATGGCGTACCACTCGATAGATTCCGTCCTTCAACAGCTTGCCCTTGCGCTGTTCGGAATGTGACAGCTCCGGGATGCCTATCATTGTGGCAATGCTTAAGTGTCTCCAGTGTTGGAACGCGATCCAGGTGGAGACGCCGTACAGGACCACGGCGATTGCGATCAAGCTCCAGTGCATGCCGAGATCCGCACCCAGGAGCCGCCCGCGGAGGCGAAAGAGCAACGCACCAAAGCCAACCACCACCGGGACCACGATCAGGTAGGTTCGAATCGGCCCCAGCCTTCTCCACCAACGAGCCCACGGGTGAATGACAAACCAATAGAGCAACCCCGGAGGAAGCGTAATCACGCTTAGTACAGCGAGGGCATATCGAACACGATCGATCATAGAATGGCTGAACCGGCTATGCCGTCCGTTGCGCAAACAGGCCTGAAAAATATTGCCGGTGACGAAAAGCCACAACTCCCCACAGAATTGTGACGACGATCGCTATGGGCAGGCCCTTCAGGTCCATGAGCAGGTGGAACAAAAGGATATTCACAATCACTGGGCCAAGAAGCGTAAGCCCCAGCGGCACGTAGCGGCCCACCAACAGAAGCACGCCACCCGCGACTTGAAGCGCAGCTACAAACAGGATGTAATGCGACTCTACCAAGGCGCCAATGTACCGGCCTGCAAGTCCTGCCGGCATGGGCCCCATCGGGATGAAGTGCAGGAAACCATTCAGGCCAAACACAAAGAAGATCAGGCCAAGTAGAATTCGTGCGATCAATGCCGCGACTCTCATTCACTGTCCTTTCCACATTGCATAAAAGATTTTAAAGGACCCGGCGTCTGCGCTGGTGCAGTCCGCTCGCGCCCTAAGTCTGGCCGCATGCCCTGCGATCGCGCGTGAGCGAAACCTGGGCCCACCAGATTAACTCAGACCACCCCAAAAAACTCAAGCTTTCACACAGGGAAGCGGCAGGTACAGGTGGCAGGGGCGATGTTCTCCGCCGGAGCCGTCCAAAAAACTCGTCATTTTTGCGCCAAAGCACTCACACTGTCAGAGAGTTGGGTGGGTTGGCGCACTCAGGCCAACAACTCTTTTTTTGTTTTTGTGTTGTTGTTAGTAGCACTCAGGTTGCTCTCGCAAGAGACGTAGTCCAGAGAAGCTGACTTGAACTTGTACTGGAGCAGACTTTGCGGTGGTACATCAAGATTCGTTGGTTCCTCAAGAACGGAAAGGAGGCCGTGATGGCGAAATTGATTCAGTTCTACGTTCCGGCAAATTTCCAACCGCCGAAGACGCGCTGGACGCCGGCGGAATTGCGGGGCAAGATTCTCGAGTTCCCAATCGCCGCTACCCGGAAATCGGCCTAGCCGAGTTCCAGAGTTACCGTAAACCCTGGGAAAAACCTCAGGGGCTGAAGCCGGACAATTTATAGCAGAGCACCGCAGGCATAAATGCCTGCTCCACCCCGTGGTAGTCCACATTTAGGGAGCCTGAGCAAGTAGGCAGACCGGAAGCGATCAAAGCGTTGTTCCCAGTAGCCGCCACGCATCATGCTTATTGAGATAGCTCGCCTGCGAGCCATCTCGTCAGCCGCTCCAGCCCAGACGCCCAACCTGTGCCATGATGATCGCGGGTTTCGCGGTCGGGGAAGAATTCGTGTGTGAGTTTCAGCCGTGTGCCACCGGCAATGGCGCCGAATTCCAGGGTGACGCGCCCTTCCGGCGCGCCAGCCAGGGGCCCATCCAACCACTTTGTGAGCCATACAATGCGCACCGGTCTTTCAATTTCGACGTACCTGGCCGTGCAGTGGTTCACGCTGCCGGTAGCCTCGTCACGCATGGCAAGCTTCCAGCCACCGCCGACGCGCGCGTCCACAGCCATCTCAACGATCTTGTAGGCGGGTGCGGACCATATGTTCTGCAGTACGGTTGCATCGAGAAACGCGCCAAAGACACATTCGCGCTCAGCTTTAAAGTCGCGAGAAAGGAACAGAGTGGTGTTTGGGTCAGGCAGTTCTGCCACCTTGGTCTTCTCCAGGAACTGTTGCAGCTCTGTGCCCAGTTGCGTCCAGCCCTGCAGGAAATTTTTACGCGCAAGATCAGGATTGCTCTTCGGGATAAACGTCTCCAGGCCAGTGTGGGTCAGCCTGAGCCTAGTGTTTTCTCCTTCCGGAAAGAGCTCGAACGTCACAACAGAACTGCCGGGATAGCCACGGTATTTCCAGTCATACGCAATTTTTTTCTCCGGCACCACCTCCGTGACCTTCCAGATGTGGGGGAAGTCCTTGCCCTCATGATGGATGCTGAACTCCGTTTCGAACCCGACTCTGGGCTCAAAGGAACCGAGCGCCGGCATGTACCACTGCTTCATCTGGTCG
>JBGPZS010000249.1:0-6077 GCA_041493865.1 Terriglobia bacterium | reverse complement strand
GCGCCGCGGTGTCCGAAGACCGCGTTCGGCGCGGCGATGCGATAGTCGCACGCCAGCGCCAGGTCCATGCCTCCGCCCATGCAGTAGCCGCGAATTGCAGCGACCACAGGAACAGGAAACCGGTCAACCGCGAGCGTGAGCGCCTGCCCCGCGCTGGAAAACTCAAAGGCTTGTGCCGCGCCGAGCCCAGTGATCTCATTCAAGTCGGCGCCGGCGGAAAAGAATTTTTCATTCCCCGTGATAATGAGGGACTTCAGCCGGCCGCTCTCCGCTTCACTGCGCAATTGCTCAACTGCGGCAAGCAAGGCAGCCACGCGGGCCAGGCTAAGTACGTTTGTGCCGTCAGAAGAAGCAAGTTGCAATATGGCGTGATCGCTTTCGCGACTCAAGACAAAATATTGACTGTTCGGCTGGTTAACGATTTTTCTCCGCGCCTCCGTGGTGAATTTCTTCTCTCAGTAGAAGTCGCTGCAACTCAGGAAAAAGCCGCAGGTCTTGCACACCATCTTGCAGCGTGAGTCGCGCATCTGCGACCCGCAATTAGGACAATAGATGGAAACATTGGGATTTTGTGCGGGCTGGGCCGCCGGCTGGATCGGTGCGCGTGCATTGGGCTGGCTTTTATCGGCCATCGGTGTTCCATCCGCAGTGTAGCGCCAATTCCCCGGCCATGCACTCCGAAACGACCTTGCAACAGCTCTGGCAGGGAAAACATCTCATCCACGTCGGGCTTTTTCATCCTGCGCTTAAGGACCCTAAACGAGTGAAAATCATCGTTTTTGGCCTCACTATCTCCTCCTCCTGGGGCAATGGCCACGCCACGCCGTATCGTGCCATCATCCGTGCGCTGGACCGCTTGGGCCATCAGGTCCATTTCTTTGAGAAAGACGTTCCCTACTACAGTTCGCGCCGCGATTTCGACTCCTGCAGCTACTGCCGGCTCACGCTGTACTCCGATTGGGACGGAGTCCGCGACCGGGCGCTCTTGGCCGCCGCAGCCTCAGACGTGGTAATCACCGCCAGCTTTCTTCCTGAAGGCCGGCGCATCAACCACGACGTGCTGGACCTTGCACGTCCCCTGCGCGTCTATTACGACCTGGACACGCCGGTTACGCTCAAGAGCCTGCACCACGGGGAAGTGGAATATTTGTGCCGGAGCCAGGTCGCTGAGTTCGACCTGGTGCTCTCGTTCACTGGAGGAAAAGCGCTGGCAGTGCTCGAACAGGAATATGGCGCCCGCATGGTACGGCCTCTCTATGGCTGCGTTGATCCGGACGATTACCACCGCGTTGCAGCCTGCTCTGACTTCCGTTGCGATCTGAGTTACATGGGAACATACTCAGCCGATCGCCAGGCCAAGCTCGATGAATTGCTGCTTGAGCCTTCGCGCCGCCATCCGGAAAAGCAGTTTCTGCTGGCGGGCCCGTTGTATCCATGGCACTGGCAGTGGCCGGAGAACGTGCGCCGTATGGACCATGTGTCGCCGGCTGATCATTCGCGCTTCTATTCGTCCTCACGCATCACGCTCAACCTTACCCGCGGTGAGATGGCCGCAAATGGCTGGTGCCCTTCCGGACGCTTCTTTGAAGCTGCCGCCTGCGGCACGCCCCTGATCACTGATGCATGGGAAGGCCTGGATTCATTCTTTGATCCGCGGCATGATCTCCGCGTGGTGGCACGGGCAGAAGATGTCCAGGACGCGCTCAATATGGCGGACCGGGAGCTGCTCTCGCTGGCGGCCCGCGCCCGGCAACGCACGCTGGACGAACACACCGGTCTGGTCCGTGCGCGGCAGCTCCTTGGCTATCTGGAGGAAGCACGCGCCGGCACAAATGCATCTCTGCACAGAGAGGTGGCGCGATGATCGGAGTGATACCCGCGGCGGGCGTTGGCGAACGCATACAGCCGCTGGGCTGTTCCAAGGAACTATTGCCCGTCGGATCGCGCATGGTTGGCGGCGTGGAACGACCCAAAGCCGTTTCTGAATATCTGGTGGAGCGCATGATTGCCGCCGGCGCCTGCCAGATCTGCATGGTTATCTCCGCGGAAAAGACTGACATCGTCAGGTACTATGCCGAGCGCAACTATGCCGCGGAGATTTTTTACGTGGTGCAGCAGCAGCCGCTCGGGCTGTGTGACGCGCTCTTTCGCGCCGAACCGTTTGCCCGGCAACACAACCAGGTATTGATCGGCCTGCCGGACACTATCTGGTTCCCTGAAAACGCCTATCTGCCCGCCCTGGCGCCCGGCATGGATGAGTGCAACCTGGTCCTCTTCCCGGTGGATGATCCCGCCGCCTTTGATGCAGTGATCTGTGACGAACTTGGCTTTGTGCAGGAGGTCCAGGTCAAAAAGACGGATGCTGGCTCCCATTGGATATGGGGCGCGGCCACCGTGCCGGGAGAGGCATTTCACAGGCTCAAGCTGTTGTGGGAGTCACGCCACCGCGCGGACAAGTATCTGGGGGAATTATTGAACGCTTTCATCGCTGCCGGAAATCCGGTGCGCGGAAGATTTTCCGGCGAAAGCTACATGGATGTAGGTACCCTGGAAGGCTACCGTAACGCCCAGGACTATCTGCGGGCGAACGTACGGTCACCTCGGGCAGCGTAACCGCGAGAGACTCGCGAAAACTGATTTATCCGCTGTTTTTGAGAATATCGCGTATTTCGCGATTGATCCGGGCGCAGTCGCGGCTGGCCTTGTCGATCAAGTCGGCCCATTTCTTGCTATTGTCATCCAGCTTGGACTGGGCCAGCAGGTATGAAGCCTGCATGATCGTCTCCACGGAATTGCTGAGATCATGCGCCAGGGCCCTTAGCTTGGTGTTGATTTCTGCGGGAATTTTCGCCGCGGATTCCGTTTTCGGTTGCGCGCTCATATGCCCCTTCCCATCCGGATTGTGTCCAGACGCGAACCCCATCCTATGTGCCACCTGCGCTTAGACGCAAGTCTCTGCCCGTCCGTTGTCTCTCTGTATCCACTTTTGCCATGGCCTTTCGGCCGTGTCCATGCTTCCTAACCTGCACTGACCAGACATTCTCCGTAGTTCTCTAAGGTAAATCATGGTGGAAGCTAGAGCTTCTTTCGTATGTGGGTTACGGAGGTCACCAACTAGAATCTCCCGCAATCTTAAGCCATTGAAAACCAGCCATCTGTCGATTGAAGGCTTATCCCGTCGGTTCCCCCAGCGGCTCGAAGCCTGGGGGTATGTGTGCGAATTTACAGTACCTGCATTACTCTTCTGGTTGTTTTCTCATCCTTGCTCGCTTCCGCGGGGACCGCGTTCAAGGCCACCACCACGCTGGCCGCCGAGACCTCCAATAACACAAGCACGGCGGACAGCTTTGCGGCGCAGACCAACGGCAATATCGGGGCCGCCAACATCAGCAAAGTTCCAACGCGCAGCCTTCTCTATCCCGGATCGACCGCCAAAATCTACGCGCACCTTGTCCCCTGGTTCGGCTTTGGCGATCACATGAATGTGGGCTACATCTCCAATGACGCGCTGCAAGTGCAAAAGCAGGTCAATGATATGGCCAGCCGTGGCCTCGATGGCGCCGTCATCGACTGGTACGGCCGGGGCACGTTCAACAAGCACTTCGTTTCTTACGACCAGGCGACGCAATCCTTCATGCTCCAGTCCGAACTTCATCCAGGCTTCAACTTTGCCATCATGCACGATGCCGGCGCCCTCAAAGGCTGCGCCGCAACCATCGGTTGTGACGTGACGCAGACGCTGATCGACGACCTCAACTACGTCAACCTTACCTATGCGGGCTCGCCCGCTTATATGCGTTTCGGCGGACGTCCCGTCATCTACTTTTTTGGCCACGAAGCCTACACCATCGACTGGACCCGCGTGCGCGGCGGCGTGGCGGGCAATCCAATGTTTGTCTTCCGCAACGGCAGCGCCTTCAGCAAGGCACAGAGCAACGGGGGCTTCTCCTGGGTGGCGCCGGAGATGGTCTCCGCTACCAATTTGATGGCGATGAACTATCTCGACAACTACTACAAAACAGCACTGTCATTCTCTTCGGTGTACTCCACCGGGTCAGGCTACAAGGGATTCAATGACACGCTGGCGCTGTGGGGCGCCAATCGGCTGATCGGCCAGCAGTGCGGACAGACCTGGCTCAACTCGATTGCCGAAGCCGGCAAATACTACTCCCCTGCCAGCCAGATGCTGGGCATCCAGCTTGTGACCTGGAACGACTACGAAGAAGGATCTGAGATCGAAACCGGTATCGATAACTGTGTGACTGTTTCCGCTTCCGCGACAGGCACGGTGGTTTCCTGGAGCATTACGGGACAGATGAACACAGTGGACCACTTCAGCGTATTCGCCTCCCAGGATGGCGCAGACCTGATGTGGCTGGCCGATGCGCCGACGACCGTCAGCACGCTTGACCTGGCTCAGTTCAGCCTGAATTCCGGCAATTACGTCATTTTTGTCAAAGCCACCGGCAAGCCGTCGCTGACGAACAAGATTTCTGCGGGAGTGCAGCTCACTGTGCCCAACCAGCCGCCCACGACAGTATTAAGCATCGGCGGGCCGTGGGGAGCCGCGCCGGTTAGCGGGCCGATAGTCGCGCCGGTGACGGTCACTGCTTCCACAGCCGGATCATCGGACGCGGACGGCAACATCGCCGCCACCGCCATCAATTTCGGCGATGGCAGCGCTCTGGTGAACGCCGCCAGCGCCTCGCACACCTACAGTGTGCCAGGGACTTATAGCATCACAGCCACTGTTACAGACAATCTGGGCGCCAGTGCAAGCCAGTCAGTCACGCTCGTGGTCGCCAGCCCTAACCAGGCCCCAACTGCCGTGATCTCAGCCACCCCAAACACCGCTTATGCGCCGGTTACGGTCAACGTCAGCGCGGCCGGCTCTTCCGATCCTGACGGCACGATTGCAAGCTCCGTCATCAGCTTTGGCGACGGCACAACCGCCAGCGGCCTGACCGCCGCGCACAAATATTCCGCCGCCGGTGTTTACACGCTTACGGCAAAAGTCACTGACGATCAGGGCGCTTCTTCTTCCGCCAGCACCAGCGTCACCGTGAAAGCTCCGGAGGTGATTGTGAGCAGCCCCATCAGCGGCGCCAGCGTGGCTGCGCAAGTCCACGTGGTTGCCCGCGGATTCTCCGGTTTGCCGGTCGCGGCAATGCAGATCTACGTGGACTCGGCTTTGGCGTATACGGTGAACTCGCCGAATCTTGATACCACCATCACGTTAGGCAGCGGAGCGCATACGCTGGTCGTGAAGGGCTGGGACAGCTCCGGAGGCAACTTCTACAAGTCTCTGACCGTTACCGCGACCAACTATGCGCCCGTGGCGGCACTGAGCGTCTCTTCAGATTCGCTCCTCGTCGGTGGTTCAATCACGGCATCGGCCGCTGGGTCGAGCGATCCGGATGGCACGATTGCCAACACAATTATCGCTTTTGGCGATGGCACATCTGCCGCGGCTGTCAGCGCCGCGCATCAATACAAGCTTGCCGGGACGTACACGGTGAAAGCCACGGTCACAGATAACCTGGGCGCCTCTTCAACCACTACCGCGACCGTGGTGGTGAAGCCGCAATTTGTGACCATCACCAGCCCAACCTTCGCCTCGACCACGAACGCCTCCGTGCGCGCCACCGGAACCGCTTCCTCCGGCTACCCGGTTATGGCGACGCAGGTTTATCTGGATGGAGCGCTCAAATTTCAGTCCGCGACCAACACAGCGGACACGACTCTGCCCATTGCAGTTGGCACGCACCAGATCACAATTCAGGGGTGGGACGCTTCAGGAGCGACGTTCAAGTCAGCGGTAACAGTGACAAGGAAGTAAGAGCGTTCGGGCGCCCTGTCCTTCGCGGTTTTTGCGAAGGGAAATAAATACAATGTTCTCTGTTGATGTTTTTAGCGCGCTAACGCCGACTTCGTTCATATTTCTTCTCTGCCATTGCGATCATCTTTGAGAGCTTTAGTCCGTGGACATCAGCGATTGCCTGGACGATCTTCATGGTGGGGTTCTTCTTCCCCCGTTCGATGTCGCTCATATAACCGGGATTGCAGCCTACTTTGTG
>JBGPZS010000297.1:0-5351 GCA_041493865.1 Terriglobia bacterium | reverse complement strand
CTCCAGCCAATGACTCACAGAACCTGGCCATAGGTGCTCCACCACCCGCGCCGGTAGCGGGGATGGTAATCATTTGTTCCGTCAGAACGCCGTTGGATACCACTCCGCCGTTGGGGATGGTAAGTGAAGGATGATCGAACGGCGCGCTCTGATTGCGAACGCGTTCATCCGTCAGAGACTTAAGGAAAGCCACGACAGCAATCTTGTCCAGCGTGCCGAAGCTGGCGCGTTCAAGACTGGGGTCGATGTCCACCGAAGGGAAGTCCCCGCCGCGGCTGTAGAAATCGACTACCTGGCCGAGCGTGGCCTGGCCGCCGTTCAGGAAGAATGGTCCAGTCAACTCGATGTTACGCAGGCCGGGAGTCTTGACCGCTCCGCCCACTGAGACCGGCGCGCCGGCAGGGACCGGAGTACCGGTGACCTGTCCCATCGCCGCCATTTGTGCCATGGAAAGCGAAGCGAGTCCTGACGGATCGGAGGCCGCGATTCCCATGTCATCGTCGGTCGGGCGCACGCCGATGTTGTGGAAGCCGATATCGTGCCAGCGTCCGCCCGGCATTTGCTCAACTACCGTGCCGCGGGCCAGAACGTTCGAAACCGTGGCATCAGTGAGTTCAGCGCCGTTATGGCAGTTGGTGCAGCCGCCTTTACCCTGGAAGCGATTCAGACCGAGCTGCTCCAAAGACGTGAGAGCGGTGCGGTTGCCTTCCATGAACTGGTCAAAGCGGGAATTATCTGAAACCAGGGTGGCCTCATACATCTGGATGGCAACTCCCCAGAACATGGAGAAGTTGTATTCCATCTGCGAGTACTCGTCAGTGTTCTGTGGCGCGCCCAGATGCAGCACGTTGCTGTCTTTGTCGAGCACCACGTTGGAGTTCCACCACTTGGGCTGGAAAGCAGCCTGGATCATGGAGACATAATCCGAGGTCAAGCCGTTGTTGGGCGAAGCGCTCAAGCTGCCGAGCACGCTGTCATCGGATGCAACGTGCTGCAAGGCCAGAGGCGTGAGCATGAGCATCTTTTTGCCCATCTTCACGAACGGGCGGCCCGTAGCGGACATTTCAACGTCGCTGCCCGGAGGCCCGACCGCCTGCGATGCCAGCGACGAGTTCGACAAACGCAGAGTAACTTCGAGCGTAGCGCTGGAGTTGTTGGGATCAGTTTGCAGAAGATGCGCACCCGGATCGCCCGCGCCAAAAGGATTCACGCCGTTGAAGGTGCGCTGCGCGCGTCCGTCCCAGAAATTGCGATAGTTGAATACCGCGTTGATGACCGGAGGAGCGTTGCGGGGCGTAGAACGCCGGACGTTGAGCATACCGTCGCTGCCGTTGGAGACGCTCCATACGGGGTCGGCGACGCCGGTCTCATCTTCCGCGGCGTGGCCCAGCACTACGTCATTAAAGTTGAACCGAAACACACCCTGAGAACCCACGATGTTGTTGTTGTCGCGGTTGGAGTTGTGCAGCGGGAAATCACTCAGACTGAGATTATGGTTCGGACCAAAACCGGAGTGGAATGTAGTTGAGTCAGGAGAAGGGAAGCCGTTGCCGTCAACGCGCCGCAGGCCTGGATCAGTCTGGTTGCCGGTGCGGCTGTCCGCGCCAGCATTGAAGTGGCAGGTTGCGCAGGCTGTTTGGCCGTCGCTGCCGAACTGCATCTCCCAGAAGAATGCTTTGCCCAAAGCGATGGCCGCTTTTTTATCTTTGATCACGTTCGCCAGCTCCGCCGCGGTCGGGCCGGGGACTGTGATGGTCTTCAGCGACGCCAGACCGCGCTCGCCGCCATCGTTTCCGTGGCCGCCGCCATTTCCACCTTTGCCGCCAGTGCCGCCATCTCCACCCTTGCCGCCTTGGCCTCCGCCATTGCCACCCTGGCCTCCGCCATTGCCACCTTGGCCTCCGCCATTGCCACCTTGGCCGCCGCCGTTGTCGCCCTGGCCACCGCCGTTGCCACCTTGGCCGCCGCCGTTGCCGCTCTTGCCTTTTTGCCCGCTACCACCCTGATTGATGCTGGCCTGGACTACATTATTGTTCTGGCCGCTAATGCCGTTTTGGGCGATGGAAAGACCGGCGCTGTTGCCGTCCTGGCCGTCACCACCCCGCCCTCCGCCTTTGGCAGAGAGATAGGTGACGCTGAATAGTGTGATCGTGCAGAGAGAGAGGAACAGCACGACCAGTTTTTTTAGTTTGCTCTGGGATAGCATAGAGGCGCTCCTTGTGTTGCTCCACGACCAGCAAATGTGTGTGGTGAACAAGGTTGCCGCCAACGGCTGAATACTCACTGCGCAAGGCGATAACAAAACTGGAGAAGATGAACGTGATGCTGCGGGGCCGGAAACCAGTTCTTGCCTTACGTGCCTTCAGTGACCATCAGCGCCGTTGCACCACGGCACATGCGAGGGTCCTAAGTTTTTTGTGGCTGCAAGGGACAAACTGCAGGAAGAACACACTTCCCGTAGATGACCCGGAGCATCCACCCGTCGATTCCCGGTAACTTTGCGCCTGCCAGCTTAGGCCATCATTAAATGCGAATTAAATTCTTTAACAAATCGCCCGGCGATATATTTTCCGGGTCAACCGCCTTACACATACACGCAAAACATTGCACCTTGCGGCGCCGGATTGCTCTCGAATTTGAGCTGTTGGACTTAATGTTTTGAATCGACGGGCGGCCTTGTCTTCAGCCGCGATTTCCTTAGCCGCGGTCTGCGTCGGCCAGCAACTTCCCCAGGCTGGGTTTGTGCTTGTCTTTCTTGGCGCGCTTCTTGTTCTCCGCGCGCTTGACCGGCGGAGGCGTCCCCAAAATCGCGCGCGACGCGGCTTTCACCGCGCTGGTGGCACGGAACCTCTTCAGCTTCTTCTTTTTCGGCACAGAGCTATTTAACCACTGAAGGCCACGAACGAACAGCCGGTAAATGAACGACATCCAGCCTAGCCAACATTGACGCTCGTCTTCCCCGGCCACTTTTCCGGGTCCTGATATACCCTCATACCGTTGAATTGGGCAATCTCGGGAAAACCGGTGATGCAATCAAACCGTCAACCAGCGGCTCTTCTCCGTGTTCTCTGTGCCCTCTGTGGTGAGGGTCCCCGATCGCACTCAAACCAGTTAACCGGGGGCGGCGCATTTCCCTGTGCTCTCTGCGTCCTCTGTGGTTAATATAGTAGGGAATGGACGAGCGCGACTTTTTCGACGAAAAAGAATCCAAGAAAGCCCACACGCTTACTTGCCCGCACTGCCGCCAGGCCGGTGACTACGAGCTCTCTTGGCTGGTGCGTACCAAGAAGAAACAACTCTCGGGCCGCGCCGATGAACGCGATCGCGCCAAGTTCGCCAAAGCGCAGTCCTACATGGTCCGCCGCGACGACATGGTCATGTGCAAGAACATCCGCTGCCGCAAGCGCTTTGAAGTGGCCGGAGTGCAGTCGGTCGCCTTCCTGTAGGGAAGAACCCTCTAACTCAAGCGCCCTTCCGCTGTCCCAACTCCTCCCTCTCATTTATACTTACAAGTTTCACCAGTGATAGTTGGCGCTGACAAAGCGCCCTCAACTCGCATCTAAGCTGTTGAACAGGAACCATTCGACTATGAAGATTCTGGTCTGCATGAAGCAGGTCCCGCAGAAAGACGCTCCCCTCAAGCTCAATGAAAGCGGCACGTGGATCCGTGACGACGTTTCCTACGAAGTCAACGAGCCGGACGCTTTCGCCCTGGAAGAAGCGTTGCGCCAAAAAGAAAAACATACCGGCGAAGTGGTGGTCATCACCGCCGGGCCGGCGCGCTCTCAGCAGGTGCTGCGTGAGGGGCTGGCCAAGGGCGCTGACCGCGCCATCCATCTGGAAGACAACGGCTTTGTCGGCCTGGACGCGTTCAACATGGCCAAGGCCTTCGTCGCTGCCATCAAGGACGAAAAATTCGACCTCATCTTCACCGGCCTGCAATCGGACGACTATGGTTACGCCCAGACCGGCGTGATCATGGCGGAACTGCTGGGCTGGCCGCATGCCACCATCATCATGGAGATCCAGAAGACAGACGGCGGAATCCAGGTGAAGCGCGAACTGGAGTCTGGTTTCTTCCAGCATGTGAACATGCCGCTGCCGGCGGTGCTGACCATCCAGTCGGGCATCAACAAGCTGCGCTACGCGACGCTGCTGGGCATCAAGCAGGCCAAGAACAAGCCCCTGCGCAAAGTCACTCTGGACGAGGTGAAATCTTCTCTTGGTGAGAACCTGCAGAAAATCGAAAAGCTTTACGTCCCGCAGAAAACCAAGAAGACTGAGATGCTGGAAGGCTCGCCCGGTGAAATCGCCAAAAAGCTGGTGGACAAGCTGCGCAACGACGTTCGGGTGATCTGATGTAGAAAGTTTTGTTTTAAGGAGTATCCCATGGAGCGAATTGAATACGATCCTGAAGGCGGAAATTATCAGCCTGTAACCGAACATGAGACCGGCTCAACCTTGATGGTGGCGGGCCTGATCATGCTGATTGCGGCGCTCGGCTGGATGCTGTTCGTCGGCTGGGATGTCCGCGCGGGCGGTGGCCTGATGCAGGCCATCTTCGCGGTGGACGTTGTCCTGGCCCTGTACCTCATTACCCTGGGGTTCATCAAAAAGAAACGGCAAATAATCTAGATGGCAGACACAATTCTTGTAATTGCTGAGCAACGTGAAGGCAAACTGAACCGCGTCTCCTGGGAGACGGTCGCCGCCGCGCAGGCCATTGCCGCCGAAACCGGCGCGACTGTAGAAGCCGCGGTTTTTGGCAGCGATATAGGCGCCATTGCCCAGGAGATCGCCGGCAAAAAGCTGGCCAAAGTGTATGCGATTGAGTCGCCCAGGCTGGCCCGGTATGAACCGGATGGCGTGGTGGCCGCGCTCAAAGGTTTCATCCAGCAGAAGCAGCCCACACTGGTGCTGATGCCGCACACTTACCAGGTACGCGACTTCGCCCCGCAACTGGCCACCGCGCTCCAACGCACGCTCATCAGCGATGCCATCGGCTTCCACAAGAGCGATGCAGGCGGCAAGCTGGTCTTTACCCGGCAGATGTTCCAGGGCAAGTTCGCTGCCGATGTTTCCTTTGCCTGTCCGGCGCCACATTTTGTTACCTTCCAGGCGGGTGCTTTCCGTGGCGACAAAGCGGAAGCCGGCGCATCGGCCGCTCCGGTGGAAACCGTGAATGCGCAGGTCGCCGATGGTGTGCAGCGCAACCAGCCTGAAGATCCGTTTAAGGAAGCCAAGCAGGCTGTTGACCTCACCCAGGCGGAGATTATTGTTTCCGTCGGCCGTGGCATCAAGGAACAGAAGAACATCGAACTGGCCAAGGCGCTGGCTGACGCGCTGGGTGG
>JBGPZS010000555.1:0-2714 GCA_041493865.1 Terriglobia bacterium | reverse complement strand
TCGCCTTCTCCATCGCCGGCAGCAACTCCCGCGCCCGCGGAAGGCCAGCCGGGTGCGCCGGTCACCTATCCCAAGCCCGCGTATCCAGACCTGCTGCCTCGATTCAACTATGACAGCCGTAGCGGCCTGGAGATGCGCGAGACCAACGTGGAGAAGCGCGGGAGCGTCCGGCTGATCGAACTCAACTATGCCGGCGACAGCGGCGACCGCGTGCCTGCCTACCTGTTGATTCCTCCGGGCAACGGGCCGTTCGCGGGGATCATCTGGGGCCACTGGCTGAAGAAAGGTTCGCCGCTCGCCAATAAAGATGAGTTCCTTGAGGAAGCGTTGGTCCTTGCCGAACACTCCGGCGTGGTCTCCCTCTTGATCGACGCGCCGCAGGTCCGCCATGACTTTGTGGCAGTCCAGGACGCGATGGAATCCGCGAAGCAGCAGAGCGAAGCCGGGTCACACCAGGTCATCGACCTGCGTCGCGCCGTTGATCTGCTGTACCTGCGCCACGACGTCGATCGCAAACGCATCGCCTACGTCGGCCATAGCTGGGACGCCCACGTGGGTGCGATCCTGGCCGGCGTGGATACCCGCATCTGCTGTTACGTGCTCATGGCCAGCGGCTACTCCGACGAAGAAGAAACCTTTGTCAGCAAAGATCCGGCAATCCTCAGCTTCCGGAAGCAGGTGGGCGATGACACGCTGCGCGAGTACTTCCACGAATACGCCTGGGACGATCCCATTTACTTTCTCGACCATACGAATAATGAAAGCATCTTCCTGCAGTTTGCCTCGCAGGATTCCACTGTCAAGGCGCAGGGACAGCACTATCTTGACCTCTTCAGCTCCAAAGATAAGAAGATGGAATTCTACGACTCGGGCCACGCCCTCAATGCCGCTGCCCGCCTCGATCGCGACCGCTGGCTGCAAAAGCATCTGGGGCTGAAGAAGATTGATGAGAAGGCGTTAGGGGAGGTCCCTCAGCTGAAGTAGCTTTTTCTGAAATCCTGAAGCGGAGCGAGAAATGCCTACTCCAAGCGACCTTCAGGGCAGCGCTGGGGTTCAATTTTGGCAGTTCCGGCGATCTTGCGGCCCTCTGCCCGACGCCTTCAGCCGTAAACTGCACCCGACCCTCGCAAAACACTTTCACTCCCCCTGATTCTGCGCTACAACATCATTCATGACCCATCATCAGCTTGTCCGTTTGGCCGAGCAATGGCTTCGCAGCCGATACCGTTGCGGCATCGTGCTTTCGGAGCAATCCTGCGCCAGCGGTGAAACGCCCGACGTGATCGGCTGGAAAGGCAAATGCCGCTCCGTGGTGGTGGAATGCAAGGTCTCTCGCACCGACTTTTTCGCCGACCAGGAAAAACCCTTCCGCAAAGACCCCGAGCTGGCCATGGGCTGCGAACGCTTCTATCTCGTGCCGCAGGGCCTGGTTGCCGCGCATGAGCTTCCCAGAAAATGGGGGCTGCTGGAGTGCAAAGGCCGTGAGCTCCGCATCGCCGTCAAACCATGCCGGCAGAGCCAGCGCAGCCAGACCGCGCTGATGTGGGAGATGAACCTGCTGCTGGCCAGCCTGCGCCGCGTTGAGGTGCGCATTGAACCTCAGACCATTACCGACTTCCTCAAGTGGAAGAACCGGCTGATGGAATACAACGGCGGCCGCTTGCCGGAAGGCATCGTGGCTCCCGAAGCCGAGCCAAACGTGCACCTGGCCTGATCCGGATAGCCGCGAATCAGCCCGAAGCCCGCGAATTCCTGTGCTCCTAAACTGATTCGCGTTTACTCGCGTTCATTCGCGGCTGATTCTCTTATTGAAATCCACCTGACGCCCGAATGACTTCGCCGGTGAGCCATCCGGAGTCCGCGGAGGCCAGAAATACCGCCACCGGTGCGATGTCCTCAGGTTGGCCAAAACGGCCCAGCGTGGTGCGCGCCACCATCTGCTTTTGGAAGTCGCTGCCCACGATCCCAGCCGTGTGGGTGCCTTCGGTTTCCACGCCGCCAGGATTAATCGAGTTGACGCGTATTTTCCTGGGTCCCAACTCCTTGGCCAGCACGCCCGTGATCGCGTCCACGGCGCCCTTGGTCGCTGAATAGACGACTGACATTGGCGGTGTGTCGTCACTCGCGACCGAGCCGATGTTGATCACGCTTCCGCCGTCCGGCCCAAAGTGCTTGACCGCTTCCTGCGTGGCCAGAATCAACCCCAGTACGTTGGTGTTGAACTCGCGGTGAAACTCGGCTTCGGTGGCCGCCTCAAGCGGCTCGAACTTGTAAACTCCTGCGTTGTTCACCAGCACGTCCAGCGTTCCGAAGGCCTTCTTTGTTTCTTTGAACAGCCGCTGCACATCGGCTGCCTTGGAGACGTCACCTGGGACCGCGAGCGCCTTGCCGCCCTTGCCCGTGATCTCAGCCACAACCTGGTCCGCTCCTTCTCTGCTGGAAGCGTAGTTCACCACTACCGCGGCCCCCGCGGCCCCCAGGGCTTTTGCAATGCCCGCGCCGATTCCCTTCGACGCTCCCGTCACTACGGCCACCTTACCCTTTAAGTCCTTCATATTTCAGCTCCTTCTTGACGTGATTTGTTTTCAATTAGACGATCATCTAACCGTCTAAGCGATCAGATGTAACGCCCGGCCTCGGCGATTCGAGAAAATTTAAATTTTCGCGAGCCGGTCCAGGTAAGCGCGTAGTACTGGGCGCTGGAGGATGAGGCT
>JBGPZS010000370.1:0-4535 GCA_041493865.1 Terriglobia bacterium | reverse complement strand
TGTGCTTCACAATCCCGAGAGGATAGTTCAGGCCTTCAAGCACAGGGCCTTGTTCGATGTGAAATTCCAGATAGCCAACCGTCTCTTCCGCGAGCTTTGCCGCCGGCAGGTGTGCGGGGTCCAATCCGAAGGCGTGAATCGCATCGGCGATGCTGCGCCCATTAGCGTCGTGCCGTTCCAACGCCGATGTATCCAAGGTACCCACAAGTGCGCGGCTGCCGATGAATGGAAACGCAAACCGCACGCCTTCTTCTTCGGAAAAGCCGACAATCTCAAGGCCCAAAGAAAGTCGGCGGCCCTGCAGCGCTTCTACCAAGGCAATACCGATAACCACGCCCAGCACACCGTCAAATGCGCCGGCGCGAGGCACTGTATCAAGGTGTGACCCAATGACCAGCCGCGGCGCCTTATTTGATTTTGCGGGATAGTAACCACGCAGGTTACCGACGGCATCGATGGAAATTGCCATGCCCAGCGCTTCCATGCGAGAGCGAAGCTCGGCATGCACCTGATGCATGGGCGGTGAAAGAAAGGTGCGCGTGATGTGGCCCGGTTCTTCCGTAAAGCCGGCCAGCTTGCGGCACAAGGCAATTACTTGCAGCGCGCATTGTTCCATTCATGATCCCCGATACGTTGAGTAGCTGTAGGGCGAGAGCAGCAACGGTACGTGATAGTGCGCAGCCGGATCGGCTACGCCGAAGCGGACCGCGATCTCATCAAGGAAGGGAGGCGCTGCTAGCGTCTCACCCTGCGCGCGGTGATAGTCGCCCGCACAAAAAACCAGCTCATAAATGCCCGCGATCAACTCATCTCCCGTGAGCAGTGGCGCATCGGTCCGGCCGTCAGTATTGGTGGTTGCGGCTTTCAGCAACCTGCGTTCATCGCCGTGAAGTGCGTAGAGGCGAATTCCCAATCCAGCGGCCGGTTTGCCGCTGGCAGTGTCCAGAACGTGAGTGGATAATCTGCCCATTTATCGTTTCATCCTCAATCCCAAACAGCCAAACGGTGGACGTGCCTCGGTATACACTCCCAGCTCCGCACCGGCCTCGGCAATCGTGTCCCAAGTGCGGTTGTTCGCTTCCAGGTGGACCTCAGAGATCGTGGGAATTTCGGCCAGGATCTTGCTGCCGGTTTGATAAATCACTTCCTGGATGCTGCCGGATTCAAACGATTGAAAAACCTGTTGCACTGTTTCACGCACGCGCGCTGTAGTCTTGCCTTCGCTGCATGCGGCGTCAGGTGTTGAGTACCACCACTCCAGATCGAGCCACATGTGCAGGGGGCGGTTCCTGATGTCTGGCAGCGTCGTGTACTGGTCGCGCACGAATCCATAAAACGCGCTGCCGCCCAAACGCAGCAGGCGGAAGCCCTGTATGCCGGAGCTTGCTTCAACCGTTCGCAACTCCGTCCCTTCGCGCCGCAATTCAAGCCGGGCGATGGCACGGTTCGGACCGTCGGGAGCAAACGCCATGGCGCCTCCGGGAATCGGACCGTAAGGGATCTCCGTAGCGGAAACCTGGATGCCTTCCGTCTGCGGATATGTACGCAGAAACTTTTCCGCCAGGAACAGAGTGTACGATTCGAGATTGTTACCCGTGAAGTTGAGCGTCTCCTGCTGGATAAAGTTCTTCATGGAGTCGGTGGCTATCAGATTGGTGTTGTCGCCCGTCGTGTAAGTAGGCCAGAAGGCATCGCCATAGATCAGCATCATGACGCTGGCACCGAAAACCGGACATGGAGACTTTCCATCACGCCGCAGCCGGTAGACAATCACGTCTCCCTTGCCGTAGTAGTTCCTTTTCCATCCGCTGGCGAATTGCCGCACTCAATCCTCCTTCAGCAGGCGATCAGGCCCTGCAAGCGAAACAGAGCGATGCGATACACCTGTTCCAGTGCCTCGTGAAACTCTTCCCCTGCAGCCTTCCCCAACCTCCGTTCGAGCAAACGAAGAATATCGTATTTGGTGCTGCCTTTCACTGCGTAAAGAAATGGAAAACCGAATTTTTCTCGATACTCGGTATTGAGGCGCTGCAGAAGCTGATATTGGTCCGAATTGAGATTGTCCAGCCCGGCCCCCGATTGCTCTTCTGACGATACCGCGCTGATGCGAGCGCGCGTACCAAGGTCTGGATGAGCGCGGAGCAGCGCCAGTTGTGCTTCCCTGGGCGCGCTGTTAACCACCTGCTTCATGGCGGCGTGAAGTTGACTTAGGTCAGCAAAAGAACGCATCTCCCATGCCCGTTCCGCGACCCAGGGTGAATGCTCGAACACCCAGCCGAGGCTGGCCACGAATTGTTCACGGGAAAGGGAGTTGATTTCGTCAATCGTCATGGTCACACGAATCGTGCAGGAGGATCAATCACGGCCCACCTCAGCCTTGGCGAGTTCAGGCACACGCTGGCCGGACCGAGCGCTCTTGACCGCCCAGAAGACACGCTCCGGCGTCGCCGGGCTGTCCAGAATGACAATGCCCCCGCTGCCGAAGGCGCCAATGGCATCCCGCAGAGCTTCGCGGACCGAAATGGCCAGCATGAGTGGAGGTTCTCCTACGGCTTTGCTGCCGAAGACAACTCCTGGTTCGGCGGCACGCTCAAGAAATTCAACATTGAATTTCTCCGGCATTTCGGACCACGCCGGCAATTTGTATGTCGAAGCGCCGTTCGTCATCAAACGACCATTCGCGTCCCAAATGAGTTCTTCCAAGGTGAGCCAGCCCACGCCCTGGATAAAACCGCCTTCCACCTGACCGCGATCTACATTTGGGGAAAGCGATTCTCCTACGTCATGCAAAATGTCGGTCCGTAGCAGGCAATATGCGCCGGTGAAGCCGTCAATTTCCACTTCGCTAACCGCCGCGCCATAGCCGAAGTAATAGAACGGCCGACCCTGCATGGTTTTGGGATCGTAGTGAATCTCCGGCGTCCGGTAATAACCCTGGGCGAAGAGGGGAACGCGTTGCAGATAGGCGGCGTTGATCACATCGCGGAAAACAACCGTCTTCTCGCCGGCTGAAACGCTGCCGGAAGCAAAGCGCACATCAGCAGTGTCCACTCCGAGCAAGGTCGCCGCCACCGGTGTGAGACGCGCTTTGAGCTGTGCGCAAGCATCCAGAACAGCTGCACCGTTTAAGTCTGATCCCGCTGATGCGGCCGTAGCAGAGGTGTTGGGGATTTTGCCGGTACTGGTCGGCATGATGCGGATGCTCTCTGGATTGACGCCCAGCCCTTCCGCGGCTATCTGGCGAATCTTTGTATGGAGCCCCTGGCCCATCTCCGTGCCGCCATGGTTCACTTGCACGCTGCCATCCTTATATATAAGGATGAGCGCACCAGCCTGGTTGAACGCGGTTGCGGTGAACGAGATGCCAAATTTCACAGGGGTCATGGCGATTCCACGCTTGCGGTGAGGATGCCGGCGGTTGTCGCGTTCGATTGCGTCTCGCCTCGCCTTGAAGCTGCTTCTTTCCTTCAGCTGCGTCCAGATGGTAGAGATACGGTCGGCGTCTTTGACCGGCTGGCCATAGTGCGTTGTTTGGCCGTCGCGGTAGAAATTGCGCTCTCTTACAACGTCCGCGGGAAGATTGAGCGTGCGTGCGATGCGGTCAAGCACATCTTCAATCACGAGCATGCCCTGTGGTCCGCCAAAGCCGCGGAACGCGGTCTGTGAAGTCTTATTCGTGCGGCAGACGTAGCCGGTCGCTTCCAAAGACGGGATGAAGTAAGCGTTATCGCAATGAAACAGTGCGCGCGCCAGAACAGGTTCAGAAAGGTCCAGGCTCCATCCACCATCGGAATATAGAGAGAGCTTCAATCCTTGAATTCGACCGTTATTGTCAAAACCAGCGGCAAACCGGGCAAGAAACGGATGCCGCTTGCCTGTGAGGGCCATGTCCAGAAAACGCGGTAGCCGCACGCGCACCGGGCGGTTGGTCTTCCACGCTCCCAAGCCGGCGATCGCCGCGTAGGGATTCGCCTGCACTTCCTTTCCGCCAAAAGCACCGCCCATGCGCAGGCACTGCACTGTGACCTGGTTCCGAGGAAGCCCGAGCACACGCGCCACGATCTCCTGGGTTTCACTGGGATGCTGTGTGGAAGATTCCACTATCACACCCCCAGATTCATCCAACCACGCCAGCGAACACTGGGTCTCAAGATAAAAGTGTTCCTGGCCGCCAATCGCCAGTGCGCCCTCTATGCGGTGCTGACTCTGCGCAAGCGCGGCTTCTGCATCACCCCGGACAATCCGCGCCGGTCCAGAGTGGAAATTGCGGGCTGCAATCGCATCTTCAATCGTAAGAATCGCCGGCAAAGGCTGATACTCGGCCCGCACGCGAGAGGCGGCCACGCGCGCGGCTTCTAGGGTCTTGCCCAGCACCCAGGCAACGGGTTGCTGATGAAAGGCAATCTCCGTCGGAAAGAGGGGTTCATCGTGGCGCGACGGGCCCGTGTCGTTTTCACCGGAAACATCTGCGCGCGTGAGCACAGAGCATATGCCCGGTTCTGCCATTGCGGGAGAAGCGTCAAGCATGACCAGCG
>JBGPZS010000173.1:0-7731 GCA_041493865.1 Terriglobia bacterium | reverse complement strand
GCCCTCTGAAGATTCGTACAGAAATGGTTGCACGCAGGTGGTAGCTGCCGGCGTGGTCGGAGTGCACGCCGCAAAGCGCGGGCCGCCCGTGGCCAATTGGTCCGGCGCGCGGACAATATCCAGGTGCGTGCCTTTCGCTCCCGTATAGCCGATGTTCAGCACCAGGCTGGTCTTGATTTCCTGTTGTATGTTCAGGTTCCATGTCTGCACATACGCCAGCGCGTAATTCGGGTCCACGGCGTAAGTGTTGGTGATGTGGTTGGGACTCGCCGTAAGCGGAGCAGGAAAACCATTTTGCAAGGTCAGCGACGTGGTTGTGGTCGCGGGATTGATCTGTGCGACGGCAAACGGCGGTTGGAACCCCAACTGGTTCGCCATCAGCCCATATTGCCCGATGTTGTAGTTGACGCCGTACCCGGCGCGGACCACGGTCTTCTGCCACGGCTTCCAGGCAATGCCCATGCGCGGAGCAAAATTGTTGGGATCAGGATGCACCAGCCCGGAGGGAAACGTCTGGCCCGTGATCGGCCCAGTCTGACCCGGCTGCACCGGGGCCACCGCGCTGAAATCCGGCGCCACATCCAGGTTCACCAGCTGATTATTCAGCTCGGTGAACGGCGTTACGTATTCGTAGCGTAGCCCGAGATTGAGCGTCAGGTTCTTGCCCACCCGCCAGTTGTCCTGAACAAAGAGGTCAAAAGTATTGGAGCGGAAGTTGTACTCCTGCGCGCCAGACTGGAGGGAGGTCTCCTGGGCATAGCCCAGAAGGAAGTCGGCAAAGGGCACGCCGCTGGCCGCGCCGGTGAAAAGGAACGTACCGCGCGCATTGCCGGCGTTGCTGGCACCCACCAGCTGACGGCGGAAGTCGCCGCCCCAGCTCCAGCCGTGTTTGCCACGGGTCAGGCTCATGGATTCGCTGATGGAAAAATTCTGCGTGGTGCGGAGTACCGGCGTGGTGTCCTGCAGGTTGCTGAACTGTGGCGAGAGGTTCACGTTGGGCAAGCCGAAATCGGCCGGCCGTTGCGATACGCCGTTAATCCCAAGCTGGCCCTCAATGTTGTTCTGGTTCGTGAAATTGTTCGCAATGTTGATCCCGCTGCGGTTGTAGGTGAAGTGCAGCGAGTTCAGGAACAACCCTTTCACTGCATTATGGCCGAAGTTGAAGTTGTAGTTTTGAATCGACTGTTTCCCACCCAGGCCCGGAAAAGGGTTCAACACCGTGTTGCGGATGTTGTTGTAGATGAACATCCCATTGATGCTCTGGGACCAGTGCGAGCTGTCTTTCTTCTTGTTCTGCTGTTGCTGCTGCCGTCGCTGCCGCCCGCCACCACCACCACCGCCGCCGCCGCGGTTGCCGCCACCCGCACCGGCCAGTCCCAGCGCACCCAGCATTCCGGCTTGCTGTGGACCAAAATTGTGGTTGAAGCGGATGAACCCCGTGTCGCTATTGCTGGGACTGGCAGAAACAAAATGAAAATTCCTGCTGTCTCCGGGCAGGTTGGGCGCTGGAATAAACGAGAGCAGTTGCGCCGCCGCCGGATTGATGTTCGTGATCTGATTATTGACCAGCGGAGCATGTGTTACCGGATCCAGCAACTGCACCGGCAGGCCGGAGAAATCGCCGGAACGCTCGGCTTGTGTTGGCACGGTGGAAAAAACATCGTAAGGATTTGTGCTGCGCGATCCGGTATAACTGCCGAAAAGAAACGTCTTTGTCCCACCGTTATAGATGTGGGGAATATTGAGCGGCCCGCCGATGGTGATGCCGAAGCGGTCCTGATTGTAGCTGGCCTTATTCTCCGGCCGGCCATTCAGCGAATACGACTTGGCATCGAGCGTGGAGCCGCCATAGTTGAAGAAGATGGAGCCGTGCGGTTTGTTGATATTGAATCCCCGCATGCCGCGCCCGCCACCGCCTCCACCCATCATCACGATCATCGGCCCACCGCCACCTCCGCCAAAGCCGCCACCACCTCCAAAGCCTCCACCGCCCCCGCCCATCATCTGGATATTGGCTGTGGCTCCGCCCAATGAGATCGTGCCGCTGCCTCCACCCTGACGTCCCAACTGTTCGCGGAGATCGGAGATGCGGTCCTGCATCTCTCCCGGATCAAACATGTTTTGTTCTGCGCGTCCCTGCGCTCCGGAAATGGCTACCGATTCGTTGCCGCCCTCAGCCGCCAGCCCCGCATTGGGCAGGCCCGCGCCGGCCAGCGAACCGGGATCACTGCTTCCGTTAGCGCCTCCGCCAGTATCGCCGCCTCCGGCAAGCGCCAGTTGCTGCATTCCAGCCCGTCCGCCCAGTTGCTGTGCGACCTGCTGGCGCTGCTCCTGCTGGGCGTCTCTTTGCACGCGCGAAAGCAGTACCATGGCCAGATCAGCTTTGCCGGCGCGGTTCTGCTCGTTGATCAGGACCTCTTGCGTCACCGGCGCGAACGCGGAGAATTCGGCCCGAACCACGTAACGTCCCTTGCCGGTCACAGAAATCTTGAACGTGCCATCTACCTCGGTTGAGGTGGAATATTTTTTTCCTGTCAGCGTATTGGCCGCGCTAACAGCAACGCCCGGAAGCGGCGCGTTGCCCGATTTCACTGCGCCAGTGATCTCGCCGAAAGGAGCGGCGGTGGTGACCGAAGGAGCGGCCGCGGGCTGCGTGGCAACCGGCTGCACAGACTGGGTCGGTGACTGGGGGGCAGGCTGAGTGGGCTGCGCCGCAGGGACCGGTTCTTGTCCGCAAAGCCCGGGCGCAAGCGCCAGAAAAACAATTCCCAATATCGAAGAGTGGCTGCGCATGGTTTCTCTTGAGTCCATTATTTAGGTGGAGCCGCTGGTGGCGTGGCACTGGAAGGCGCTGCGCTGTCAGGTTTTTTCTGTTCCTGCGCCGGGCCGCCGGGGCCGCCCATCATGATTCGCATTTGTGGCCGGCCTACAATCAGCTCTTTGGGAACGAATGTGCTGTCTTTCAGTTCGCCGCGGCCGCGCACAAAATCGCCGACCTTGATGTCCGGCAGGGTGATGCTCTCGCTGCCTTTCTTGAATGACGTGTTCTCGTCCACTTCAATCTCCTGCGTCTGGCCGTCTGGACGCGCGATGGTCAGCCTTGTTTCATTGATGGCCTTCACCTCGCCGGCAATGAATTTCTTGCCCATGTCTTCGGGGTTAAACCCAGCCATCATTCCGCCGCGAGCTCCACCGGGCGCACCGCCCTGCTGCACGCGCTGGATCATCTCCGGATTTACCACGCCCACCCCTGCCGCTTGCATGACGTTGTTCTTGAGTTCCCCACGGGCAAAAACCACATCGTCTATCTTGATGTCCTCCAGCTTGAAAGGCTGCCGGTCTTTGGAGACGCGCGTGGTTTCACTCACCTTCACCGTGACCGGCTCGCCGCCCATCAGCGGCGACACGGTCAGCGAGTCTTTGCTGACCGCCGTCACCTTGCCGATAACGTTCTCGCCGGGAGGCATATTCAGCCCGCCGTGCTCCTGCGTTTGCGCCCAGACCGGCACAAAGCTCAGAACGATCGCCACCACGCCGAAGAGTCTCCGCATATTCATTCCCTATCTTCATTCCCTTGCGATGGATTTTTCTTCCCGAATCTCTGAAGGCTTTCTCTAAGACGAACACCAAAGGTAAAGGTGAGGTTCAGCTACCGGAGATTTGGTTATTTAGTATAGGAGTAACGCACCCGGCAAGCTGTAAAAATATTGTAAGAAAAATACTGGAAGAAAGCTCGTAAGCGGTGCAATTGTAGAAAACAAGTGTCTGAAGAAAATCAGAGGATAGCTACTATCCACGAACCCGAACTCAGCTAACAGGGCCCTGTCATCCTAACGCAAGGTGACAATGCAGAAGAAAGACTTTATGTTCCAACGATTTCTTAACATCTTTCGTGGCGGCCGGCCACAAGGCACGGCCAGTTCCCTTCCAGACCCTGATCCATTCAGTGAACTTCCTCACCCCGGAAACCGAGAGCTATTTACCGCCTTTAGGCCATTTTATTCACCGGAACTTCAAGTCGGATCTTACAACGCACATCCGGACGTGGCAGAACTTCTGTATGAACTGGCCCCTGCGGAGAAGATCATCAGGGCGAATGCCTACGGTTTTCCGGTCATGGCCGATCCTCACGGGCTGGTGTTTTCATGGGCCAAAGGAAGGTGGACGGTCTTGATCAAACTCGGGAAGGGCCACCATGAAGCCGCTCGCGAGACAAGAGGCAGGCTCAACACCGAGTATGGAGAAAACTGGATTGAGTTCCCTGCCTGGTGGTCGCCCTCAAGACCGGAGCCTGCGGAACCCTCACAGTTGGAGATAAAGAAGCCGGAGTGGCGCGAATGCCTGCGGCACTGGATGCAAGTTAGCTACGACGATAGCTTGAAAATTGGCGAAGACAAGTCTGCTGAATAGCGTAGACTCGCTCTGTTGCACGGCCGCTATGGTTTCTTCTGTTCCGTGGCCTTCTCCGGCGTTCTTCCCGCGGAAGCTACGGCTACCTTCGCATTGGTGGTGCCGATCAGACCGGTGCGGTCATCGCGCACACCCAGACGCAGGTAATATCTTCCGGGCTCCAGATCGATTGCCTGCTGGCACGGAAACGTGTCCTGCATCACCTTGGCATACGTGTCCGGTTTAAGCGCGGCCTTCACCGTGGTGAGTTCGCCCCGAACGAGCCTGCCCTTCGCCGAAAAAGCCTGGACGGTACACTCCACCGTCGCGTGCTCCAGTCCATCCGCCAATTTTTCAAAACTGAGGGCATGGGGGTCCACGCCAAAATTCACCCGGACCGTTTTAGGAGCTTCCTCTGCGGGCGGAATCACCAGCGCGTTAAATGGCAGCCCGGTGGAAATGGGCGAATCCGGGCTCAGCGCCAGCTCAAACGCCGCCACCTGCCGCTTCTGGCCCTGGTCGGCAAAAGACGTGGGGTCTACTGCATAATAGCCCATACGGTAACGCACCTTCACGCCGGGGCGGTTCACCTTCACCTGGATCTTGCGAAACTTCCCGTTCCAGTTCTTGTTTTCTGGATAGTAGGCCAGGGTGTAATACGTGGAGCCGTCTTCAATGCTCTTGCGAATCGAAGCATCAATGCCGTTGGTGTTGTAGAAGGCCTTGCCGCCGGTACGGTCGGCAATTTCCTGCATGGCCCCATGCACGCTCTGGAGCTGGGCGTTTTCATTGCTGATGGCCGTGCCGAGCCTGCCTCCGCGCCCCAGCGAGCGGCCAAACTTGTCTCGCCCGGAATTGGAGGCATCAAACACCGAAGGCGCCATGAGCCCGCGCGCGTCGATCGGATACATGGCAATCTGCGCGTCGATCAGCGCGTCCGCGGCTTCCGCGATCTGCATTCCATAGTTGCGCGTTCCGGCGAATACATCCCCCGTCAACTCCATGTTGGGATCGATGCTGAGCGGAAAAGCCTCGGAAATCCAGATCAGGTTTTTGCGTCCGGGATAGCCGGAGAGCGACCGCGCAATCAAGTTCAACGCATTTACCGTGTACGTGATTCTCAGGTCGGTCTGGAAGGCAACACGTTCCTGTTCGAAGCGCTGCATGGAGTCGATCATTTGCGCCGGCATCATGCCTGAATCGGCCAGGCCGGCGGGAAGGAGTTCCGGCTCCGCCGCCCCCCCGGGATTGTCCTGCAACGGTGAAACTTTCCCCTTGAGTTCTTTCACAACCTGCTTCAGCACCGCAGGATCGCTGGTGAAATCCTGCAGCAAGGTCAACTTGGTGCCCAGGGTATAAACCGCCACCGGCTGCCCTTCCGGCATTTTTTCCAGGTAGCGGATCATCTGGTCACGCACGTAAGCCTGGTGGGGCAGGTTGGTGTTCAGCGCATCCAGTAAGACCACATTGAGCGCGCTGCTGGCGCTGTAGCGCGCAACATTGCTGTAGACATTTTCCGGCAGCTTGGGCGGGACCACCGCGGCTCCCCCATTTGCATTCATGCGGGGCTGTTGAAAATTGAAGACCCGCACCTTCTGTTCTTTACCGTCTTCCAGCACGGTGAAGTCGTCGCGCTCCAAATCCGTGACCGCTCCATTCTTGTCCGTGGCCACCACATCCACCACCACCAGCCGGGTGATGCTCTTGAGCACGGTGGCTGACTCATAGACTATCGCGGGCTTTTGCGCTTGCACCTGGACAGGAGTGGCAGCCTGGGGTGAAGCGGGCGTTGCCTGGCTTGATGTTCCGGAAGTTGCCGTCTGCGGCTTCACGCCCGCGACCAACATGAGTACCAGGAAACAACCCAACAAGTTCTTGCTATAAGAGCCGGCCATAAGACTCCTGATGGCGGAAGACTAGCAGATACAGTGTGCTTCTGCACTTGCAGATTGTAAAGAATAGTTTGCCTGGGGACAGCTTAACGAATATGGTTACGCGCTGGAAGCTTTCTTTTGGCCGCCGCCTGCCTTGTTTCATCGTCATTGTCTGTCCCGCAGTTGCCGGGCGCCCCAGCGTTGCAGTTGGGTCCTCGCCATGCAAAATCCTGTCGCTCTTGTTCCAATATGGGACCAATTGTCCTACTTTTAACGAATCGTTGTATCTCTCTTCACGATCCAGCAACTATTATTCAGAGTAGTAGACGGGACCCAAGACGAAACCTGGAGGCTGGACGATGCAGCATCTTCGCCGTAGCTGTTTGCTCCTGGCTGTAATTCTCCTGGCTGTTCCATCGGCGTTGTTCGCCCAATGCGGCGTGGAACGCTGGTCGGTAAAAACGGGCACTGACCCCAACTCCGGCCTGATCAATCTCAATTCTTCTACCAATACAACCATCGCTTCTATGCGCGCCTTTACCGCGCCCAGCCCGATCCCCGCGAATAATCGCGTGTCCCCGGCCGAGACCACGCAGTGGGTCATCAACGCCACGCTGACGCAGTACAAGCTGGAGAGCGATTCTGACTATCATCTGATACTCAAGGACGCCTCGGGCCTTACCATGATCATAGAGATCCCATCGCCTTCGTGCGTCGGCGCAGGCAGCCCGTTCTTTGCCGGCATACAAAATTCGCGCTCCGAATTTGACGCCAGATTCACCGCCACCACCAGCTTCCAGACGGCAAACATCCCGGTCCAGGTGAAAGGCGTGGGCATGTTTGATTTTCTGCACGGACAGACCGGCGTTGCGCCCAACGGAATGGAGCTGCATCCGGTGCTGGACATCGTTTTCAATCCCGGTACTCCGGCCCCAAATTTCGCGATAAGCGCCTCGCCCACGACTGTCTCCGTGGCACAAGGTGGAACCAAGACGGCGACTCTTTCCACCACCGTTTCCGGCAGTTTCAACTCCGCCATTTCTCTTTCGGCGACCGGGCTTCCCGGCGGAGTAACGGCTGCGTTTAGTCCGGCATCGATTGCCGCGCCCGGCTCCGGAAGCTCCACGCTGACCTTTACCGCCAGCAGCACCGCAACCGTCGGCGCTTCGACGGTGACGATCAACGCCAGTGGCGGCGGCGTTTCTCACAGCACCACTATCTCGCTTACGGTCACCGCTGGCGGCACAATCACGCAGATTCTGGGCAATCCCGGGTTTGAAAACGGATCGGCAAATACTGCGCCGTGGACATTGACTACGGGAGTCATCAATAACTCTGCCAGCGAGCCTCCCCATGCCGGAAGCTGGGACGCTTGGCTGGATGGCTACGGCACCACGCACACGGACACGGCGTTGCAGCAGGTAACCATTCCAGCAGGCGCGACCGCCGCGACCCTGTCTTTCTTCCT
>JBGPZS010000148.1:0-8462 GCA_041493865.1 Terriglobia bacterium | reverse complement strand
GAACAGCTCCGGGTTAGTTTGCCGGCTGCACTCACGCAACTCCCCATCGGCATCAAGCAGAGTGAAGGACTCCACGTTACTGATGATCGGCTTTTCCTTCAGCGCGCGGCTGTGAACGTTTGAGGCCAGAGATCCGCCGAGCGTGAATCTGTCAGCACCTGTCTGCTTCTGCACAATGGCCCACTGCGTTTCCTGCCCGGCCTGTTCCTGATGCAGGTACTGAGTCATCTCCGGCCATTGGATCCCGGCTTCCACATCGATCACGCCTCGGTCACGATCAAAGCTCAGCACGCGCTTCAGACTGCGCGTGTCGATGAGGATGGAGCCGTCGGCGAACTGTTGCCCGCCCATGGAGTGCCGCCCGCCTGCAATGGAGATGATTTTGCCAGCCACGCGCGCGCCGCGGATGATACTGCGGCACTCGTCGAGCGAAGTTGGCGTCAGGACCTGCTGCACCAGTGCGGAATTGAGTTGTGAATGAATGTCATTGACCTTGATGCCGATCAACGTGGGCGCGGTGGATCCGCCGGGCGCGGTTAGAGCAGAGAGAGCTTTCTTCTCCGTGGCGCAGCCACCCAGCCAGACTGCGGCCCCTGACATGAGTGAAGTCTTGAGAAAATCGCGGCGAGAGAAACCAGATTTGCTGCGGCTCTTCATATGCACTGCTCCCATAGGGCCGCAAATGTGCGATGGACAGCGGCAGCCTCAGACAACGCTATTCCGGCTGGAAATCGCGCTCAAGCGGCATGGAACGGCAGAAGGGCCAATGCCGTGGAATGTCGTGAGCCTCAGTGTTGATCAGTGGTCAGGTTAGCGTTACAGATCGGAGACCGAAGCGTGTACGTGGAGCAGGCCCACCTCGGCGGCGATCTTTTCCAGCCTTGACCGCGTCTCCGGCTTCACGGGCAGCATGGGCAGCCGCAGGACTTCTTCAATGCGGCCCATCATCGCCAGCACGGCTTTTACCGGCATGGGGTTCGACTCCAGGAAGTTGGCCTGCATCAGGCGCAGGAACTGGCGCTGCAGGCGGCGGGCCGTGGCCCAGTCATTGTTCAGTGCGGCCGCCGTGAGCTCCGACATCTCTCTGGGAATTTCGTTCGAGCAAACCGAGATGATGCCCACACCGCCAAGAGAGACCACCGGCAACGTTACCGCGTCGTCACCGGAGAAAACCAGGAAGCTTTCCGGCACGTGGTTAAATACCTCGGCGATCTGCGAGATGTTGCCGCTGGCTTCTTTCACGGCGATGATGTTGGGAATCTTGGCCAGCCGGCCCAGCGTTGCCGGCTCAATGTTGGCGGCGGTGCGGCCGACCACGCTATAAAGCACCAACGGCTTGTCGACAGCTTCGGCAATGGCCTTGAAATGCTGATACTGGCCTTCCTGCGTCGGCTTGTTGTAGTAAGGCGATGCGGTAAGGATCGCATCCACGCCCCTGCGCCGGTTGAGTTCCCGCGCCTTCTCCACGGCTTCGGCAGTGCAGTTCGACGTGGCGCCGGCAACAATGGGGACACGTCCGCCGGCAACCTCAATGGTGATATCGATCACGCGCAGCCATTCGTCTTTGCTCAGCGTCGGGGTTTCGCCCGTGGTCCCGCAGGGGACGAGGAAATGTATGCCGGAGGCAATCTGCCACTCAACGAGCGCACGCAGGGCCTTTTCGTCGATGCTCTGGTCTTTCTTGAACGGTGTAATCAGCGCGGTGCCGCAACCTTGGAGGTTCATGGGAATTCTAGAATAAACGAATCTTTCGCTGGAGGAAACCTCAGAGTCAAAACCTTTGCAACACAGAGGAACGGAGGAAGCGGAGGATGGGAATGAGTGTTGATCGAAAATCTCCGAGAGCTTTAAAAACAGATCTCTGCGGTTCTGAATCCAATAGCGCATTCGCCAATAGTGCATTTGTTCATGCCGCGACGAACTCGAGACTACATTTATAGATCCTCTGCTTCCTCCGTTCCCCTGTGTTGCAAAGGTTTCTGTTAAAGCTGGTCCACGATCTCGGGAAATTCGTAGAAACCTGTCTTTCCCTTGATCCATTCGGCGGCGCGCACGGCGCCCTCGGCAAAGCCGACGCGCGACTTGGCATCGTGGGTGAAGAGAATCGTGTCATTGGCCGAGTCGAGCATCACCAGGTGCATGCCTACGGTCTCACCTTCGCGGACCGAGGCGACCTCAACTTTTTCTCCGGAATTTGTTTCCAGGATTTTCTGGATGGTGACCGCGGTGCCGGAAGGCTTGTCTTTCTTGTGGACGTGATGGCGCTCGACGATATTGCCCCGGTAACCGTATTTCAGGACTGGCGCAATGGCCTGCATGGCCTTGAAGAAGAAATTCATGCCCACCGAAAAATTCGATCCATAGAGTACGGCGCCCTTGCGCTCCGCGACCAGTTCGCGGACTTTGTCGAGGTGCTGGTACCAGCCGGTGGTGCCTACCACCATGGGAACCCCGGCTTCCACCGAGCGAATGATGTTGGCGATAACGGCGTGCGGAGTAGTGAAGTCAACTACGGCGTCAACTTCTTTGAGCGTGGCCGGCGTGAGCGCGCGGCCATCCTGGTTTTCCTGGCTGGCCAGGGAATGGACTTCGTGTTGCCGTGCTTTGGCCACCTCGGCCACCAGGGCGCCGGTTTTGCCGCGTCCGAGGACCAATATTTTCAAGCAAACACCTCTAGAATTTTCACGCGAACACCTCGGGATCGACCTGGGAGAAGAATGTACGGTGCAGGCGCGAGACTACATCAGGCACGGCATCTTCATCAATCACAAAACTAATGTTAATCTCTGACGCGCCCTGGGAGATCATGTGGATGTTAGCGTCGGGTATGGCGCTGAAGACCTTGGCTGCGATGCCCGGCGTGCTCTTGATGTTCTCCCCCACCAGACAGACGATGGCTTTGCGTCCCTGGTACTTCACGTCCGCCAGCCGGGCCAGGTCGGCGGCGATGGCGGCGATGGACTCATTCGAATCCACAGTGACGGATACGCTGACCTCGGACGTGGAAACCATGTCTACCGGGCAGCGATGGTTGGCAAAAACCTCAAAGATGCTTTTCAGAAAGCCGTGCGCCATGAGCATGCGCGTGGCCACCAGGTCCACCACGGTAATGCGCTTCTTGGCCGCAATGGCCTTGAAGATGTTCTTGCTCTTGGGCGCCGTCGCCGTGATCCGCGTGCCTTCATTCCCGGGGTTGCGCGAGTTCAGAATCAGCACCGGAATATTTTTCTGGATGGCCGGCAGCAGCGTGGCCGGGTGCAGAACTTTCGCGCCGAAGTACGCCAGCTCGGCCGCTTCCTCAAAGCTGATGCATTTAATGCGCCTTGCGTCCGGGCAGAGACTGGGATCAGTGGTCATCATGCCGTCGACGTCGGTCCATACTTCAATGCGCTCAGCGTTCAGGCCCGCGCCGACGATGGCCGCGCTAAAGTCCGATCCGCCGCGGCCCAGCGTGGTGGAAACGCCTTCACGCGTCGCGGCGATGAACCCGCCCATCACCGGCACGCGCTTGCGCTCCAGCAGCGGCTTCACGGTCTCCGCCAGGCGGGCATCGGTCTCTTCAAATTGCGGGACGGCCTTGCCGAAGTTCGCGTCGGTCACAATGCACAGGCGCGAATCAACGTGCGCGGCCTCAATGTTGCGCTGTGAAAACGCTGCTGCGGCGATCTTGGAAGAAACGCGTTCACCGAAGCCGGAGATGTTGTCCGTGGTCCGAGGCGTGAGTTCGCCCACGGCCACCACGCCGCGCAAAAGCTCGTCCAGGCCGTCGAAATCGGCTTCCAGTTCCGGCGCGATCTGCTCGAAGGCATGAGTGCCCAGCAGGTCAGAAGCGCAGTTGTAATGCCGTTCGCGCGCGGCGCGTGAGAGTTCCAGGGCCTTTTCACGTTCGCCGGCGCCGGCAGCGGAGGCCATGGCCAGAAGCTGGTCAGTGATCTTGGCCAGGGCACTTACAACCACGACCGGGCGCTCCTCAAGACGTTCACGCACGATGGCCGCGACGCGGTCGATGGCCTGCGCGTCCTGCACTGAGGTGCCGCCGAATTTCATCACGATCATCGGCAAACCTCGGAAACGGAATGAAAACACAGATGTGTGTTTGTCATCTGGCTACGGACCAAATTTGGATAACGTAGATGTGAAGATCGGACTGCACTCCCGGTGGTTCCGCGCAGAGCACGCTAGCACCATAGCCCTGGCCAGCAAAAGACAAGGTCTTGGTGTGTTGCTTCGGATCAACCTTTTCACCGTCGTAGCCAAGTCCCGCGTTTGTAAATTCATTTTTGTAGTACATCTCTCCGGAAATGCAATCAAACTTCGCTGGATCTAAGCGAGTGGCGGATATGTAACCGAACTGTGGCAGACGCGTGATCTGAATATCGCCGGGTTTAACTCCGGCGAGCGGCGGCCTAATACTTCCGAGCTTGTCCTTCAATCTTGCTTCTTGGCGATGCACTTTGTACTTCGAAAAAGCGGGCATCAGCAGCAGCCACCATGCGCCAACAACCACGAAGACGGCAATCATGATCAGGATGCCGCTTCGACGTTGTTTTCGGACAGGGTCCATCAACCCAGGTATCCCTTCGCTTTGAGCAGCTCGCCGTTCAGGACAGCCGCGCCCGCAGCGCCGCGGATGGTATTGTGCGAGAGCACGGTGAATTTCCAGTCGAAGATATTGCAGGGACGCAGGCGCCCGACAACAGCAGACATGCCGCGGCCACGGTCGCGGTCCAGGCGCGGCTGCGGACGGTCAGGCGCGCTCTCATAGATCACCGGCTGCTCCGGCGCGGTGGGCAGCTTGAGCTTCTGCGGCAGGCAGCGGAACTCATTCCACGCGGCGATGATCTCCTCCGCCTGGGCCGGTTTGCGCAGCTTAAGCGAGACCGATTCCGTGTGCCCGTCCTCCACGGCCACGCGGTTGCAGTGCGCGCTGAGGGCGAGATCGGCGGGAACGATGTGCGAGCCGTTCAGCGATCCCAGAAGCTTGCGCGACTCGGCTTCCATCTTGTCTTCTTCCTTGGCAATGTACGGGATCACGTTGCCCAGGATATCCATGGAGGGTACGCCGGGGTAGCCCGCGCCACTGATGGCCTGCATGGTGGCGACGAAAATTTTATCGATGCCGAAGCGGCGATGCAGCGGCGCCAGCGCCAGAACCAGTCCGATAGCGGAGCAGTTGGGGTTGGTCACCATGAATCCGCCGTTGTCCTTGTACCACTTCTGCATCTTGATCAGCGGAAGGTGGTCACCGTTGACCTCAGGGATGATCAGGGGAACGTCTTCCGCCATGCGAAAGGCGCTGGAGTTGGAGACCACGGCGTGGCCCGCGGCGGCAAAGGCGGGCTCGATCTGCTGCGCTGCCGAGGCGTCAAGCGCGGCAAAGACCAGCTTGGGCGTGCTGCTATCAGGCGCGGCGGCGGAAACCTTCATGGCCGCGACCTTCGCCGGAATCGGTGTGCTCAGGTTCCACTTGGCGGCGTCAGCGTAAAGCTTGCCTGCCGAACGGTCTGAGGCAGCGAGCCATGTGATTTCAAACCACGGGTGCTCGTCGAGCAACTGGATGAAGCGCTGCCCGACCGTCCCGGTAGCGCCGAGAATGCCGGCTGGAATTTTGCTGTTCATGGGGACCTGAAACTAGATTTTAGCATTGGCAGAGAGTCTCACCACGGAGACACGGAGACACGGAGAACAGCCTGTCTTTTTTTTGAAATCTCGAGCAAAGCGAGAGATACATATCGGCTGATTCACCGATGGCAATCTCAATCCTTGCCATGGACAAAGGTGTTCTCGAACGTAAGAAGCCCCTATGACTGTAGGGATCCCTCCCCTTCGACAAGCTCAGGGGCCGGAAACGCGACTTGGTCATCGCCTATTTTTCAGTCTGCTGCCACAGCTTTTGCCGTTTCCGGCGGATTGCGCTTCACCAGGTACTCATCGACCAATACCATGACCAGCGCGGCGGTTGGCACGGAGACCAAGGCCCCGACCACTCCTGCCAGCGCGCCTCCCATGGAGAGAGCAATGATCACGGTGAGCGGTGAGAGGTTTAGGGTGTGCCTCATAATGCGCGGCGAGAGGAAAACGCTTTCAAACTGGAAATAGATGGCGAAGAAGACGATTACGCCTACGAGTTTCTGCGGCGAGTCAAGTACGGCCACAACCGACGCCAGCACGACCGCGCTAATAGGTCCGGCGATGGGCAGAATGTTGGCGACGCCGGCAAACATGGCCAGCAAGTAGAAGTATTTGAGGCCAAGCGCCCAATAGACGATCAGGCTGGAGACGCCAAGGCTCAACATCAGCAGCGTCTGGCCGATCAGCCAGTTGCGCATGCGGGCTTTGGCGCGCAGGAGCGTTGACGCCAGCCGCGGCTGCTGCTCGAGCGGGAAGAGCGAAACGGCCCACTGAAACGTGCGATCGCCATCAATGATGAAGTAGGCGGTGAGAATCACCGCGGTGAACAGGCCGAAGATGCCGCCGGCAATGTTCAGAAAGAGCCCACCAGCACCGCCCGCAATTTCCGCGGCATATTTCTGCAAGCCGGCAGGATCGATCTTGCCGGCAAAGGGGAGGTGCTTGATTCCTTCTGTCAGTTCGGCCAGGTGCTTGGGCCAGTCGGCGGAGAAGTTGCGGCCATCGCGATAAACGGGAGGGAGCGCAAACACAACGAACAACGTGCCCGCGAGCGCCAGCATGAGAATCAGAAAGACGATGGCGAAGCCACGTCCGGCGCGCCAGCCGTTGATCCGCATTTTCTGGATCACGCCGATGGCCGGCGACAGCACCACGGCAAACAGCGCGCTCACATAGATCAGCATGAGCACGTCGCGCACCGAGTACGCGACCCATAAAGCAAGGACGACGCCGAAAAAGAACAGAATGTCAGACCGGTGGTTGTTCGCCATATCAACTTCGAGCCAAAGGGGAAGGGTAAGGAGAGTGTAACCTGAGTTGCCCGGATTTCCGAAGTCCAAAGGTGCTAATTCTGTTGGCAAAAGCGTTGCCGTGCCACCAAATTGGTAAATGAGTAATTTGGTGATTGGGTAATTTTGACAGTCGCCACAAGCCTTTAATCAATTTCCCAAATTACCCATTTCCCAAATCTCTTTCAGTCTCTGACCACCTCAATATTGCTTCCAGCCACGGTCATTTTGATGATCCGGTATTGATCGTCAACCCACAGGACCCACTGCGTGACGTCGGATTCATGGCTCTCGTTGAGCCAGGTGAGCGACTGCGGCCCGCTGGTGTCCAGCTTGACCTTGTTGAGTTCAATTTCGACGCCTTTGACCATGACTTTATCGCGCGCCAGCAGTTCCAGAGTTGCGTTGCCGGAGACGTGTTGCCGCGGGACCAGGATCACGAACTTGCCTGTGCCGCACAACAGAGCGTTTTCCTGGCGGCGGCAGCCAGTGGCCAGATACCACCATAACAAGACCTCGCGCTGGGAGAAAAAATTGTCGTCCAGGATGACTGTGGAGAGCGGCAGTACGTGCTGGACATCCAGCTTCTTTTGGTCGGCCGGCAGGATATGCTCCACAAGAAGCTCGTTTTTTGGCTCCACCGACGATTCTTCTTTCTGTGGCACCGTGGAGTGCCATGAATAGGAGCGCAACTCTCCCTTGGCCGAGACCTGCATCTCCGCTGTCTGCGTGGCTTTAAACCTGCCATCGTCAAATTTGATTTCCGAGGTCGCGGTGGAATATTCGGGGCGCCGCTCGCCGTTCAGCGTTTCGGTGATGTTGAACGTCTCCGTGCCCACGCGCTTGCCATTCAGATAAATGCCAAAGCTGCCGGAATCCGCTACCTTCGAGCCACTTTTTTCCTTGGTTTTGTCGGCCGCGCTAAGACAGACTTGCGTTGCGAGCACCGCGCTCAAGAGAATGGCCAGCTTTACTACCTTCACTTTGCTACCTCCACTTTCGCCGCTTTTAGCAGCCGTTCGATCTCCGCCGCAATTTGCTTCACCGGTTTGTCCAGTGTCTGTACCTTGAGCTGCGCCAAGCCATAGTCCTCGTGCCTGGCGGCAAACAGCTCCGCAAACTCTGCCTGCTCCCGCGCCAGCGGACGCACCTTGCCTTCGCGATTGCAGCGGCGGCGCAATTCCTCCAGCGGGGCTTCCAGCAGAACGGTGACCGCGCCTGCCGCGTTCAGCTCCGCGCGGTTCTCCTTCTGGACAAACGCTCCGCCGCCGAGGGCCACCACCAGATCGCTGCCGGCTTCGCGGTCTTGCAGCACCTGGCGCAACGCCGCGCTTTCCATCCGGCGAAACGCAGCTTCTCCGGCAGAAGCAAAAATCTCCGCTACGCTCATCTGCTCGCGCTGTTCGATCACATCGTCAAGGTCAAAAAACTTGGAGTGCAGCCGTTTGGCCAGCGCGCGCCCCACGGTGGTTTTTCCCGCGCCCATAAACCCGATGAGGACCACGCATCGCCTGGCGTCTGCTCGTCGGGACATAGTTTTCT
>JBGPZS010000394.1:0-4335 GCA_041493865.1 Terriglobia bacterium | reverse complement strand
GGATTACCCCGAAAGTAATGTGAACTTGTGGGAAAGAATTGGGTGAAAAGCTGAGTTTGGCGAGATTAGCCGCAGATGAGCGCTGATAAGCGCAGATCAGCGAATAGCACTAGCCGCGAGTTTTCGCGAATGAACACGAATCAAAAAATTGATTCGCGTAATTTCGCGTTCATTCGCGGCTAACTTGTTTTGCTCTGCGCCTATCTGCGGAAATCTGCGGCGATTTTGTTCACGCCAGATCAAACAACAGCACTTCACTCTGGTCCGCGCTGCCGGTAATTTGTAATTTCGCTTCCTCCGCAACAGCCGCGCCGTCGCCGGCCTTAAGTTCCTGCCCATTCACGTTCACCGCTCCGCGCGCCACCTGGACCCAGGCATAGCGCCCGTCGCGCAGCTCATGCTCCACCGCATCCGCTTTGCCGAGTGCTGCGGTGTAAAGCTCGGCGTCCTGGTACAACTTCACCGCGCTGCCGCCGTTGCCGCCGCTGGGCGAAACCAGCAGACGCAGCTTGCCTTGCTTTTCTTCCGCCGGAATCGTCTTCTGCTCATACATCGGCTTGATGCCATCTTTTTCCGGCAGGATCCATATCTGGTAAAGATGGACTGGCTCGGTCTTCGAGTGGTTGAACTCGCTGTGGCGCACTCCGGTGCCGGCGCTCATCTTCTGCACCTCGCCCGGACGGATTACCGAGCCCGTGCCCATGCTGTCTTTGTGCTCCAGCGAGCCTTCCAGCACATAAGTGATGATCTCCATGTCACGATGCGGGTGCGTGGGAAAGCCGTAGCCCGGCTTGACCCAATCTTCATTGATGACGCGAAGACTGCGGAACCCCATGAACTTTGGATCGTAATAATTGCTGAATGAAAATGTGTGATACGTGCTCAGCCAGCCGTGATCGGCATGGCCGCGCTCTTTGCCACGTCTTATCTGGACCATAATCCCCCGCTTTCCTCATTGTTCTTGCCTGGCGTTATTTCGTTTTCCGGGATTAGATGCTTTGATATCAAAATAGTTTCAGAAACCTATCGCCCCTCATCGAATGCCTTCTGGCGCTAGTCTTTCTTGGATTCGTCCTTAGGCCGGGTTTTCAGGTTGAGGATGGGCAGCAGGCTGCTGTAGTCGTCGGTCCACAGGCGCAGCTGCGGCCGCGGCGCGATCTCAGCGCTGGCCTCAGACACCGCCGGCAACGCCAGAAACTCCTCGTTCGCCGTGACCAGCACCCAGTCTGCGTTGTAAGCCCCGGTCTCGCTGTCCTCCGCCGTGGCGATGATCACGGCCTTCAGCCCGGCGTGGTCCGCCTGTTGCTTTACTACCGGAGCAAGGTCGAGATACAGGTTGGAAATGTGAAACGCAATGATCCCGCCCGGCCGCAGATGGCGCTGGTAGAGCTGGATGGCTTCCGCCGTGAGCAGGTGGACCGGGATCGCGTCACCCGAGAACGCGTCGACCGCGATCACGTCGTAACGCTGCGGCGGCTCTGCTTCCATGGACAGGCGCGCATCGCCGTGCGCGATTTCGATCTGCGCCTTCGATTCCCGCAGGTACGTAAATACATTCTTGGCGATGGTCTCTACCCGGGGATTAATTTCATAGAAGCGAAACACGTCTCCCGGCGCTCCGTAAGCTGCGAGTGTGCCGGTCCCTAAGCCGATGTCCGCAACCCGCCGCGCTCTGCCCTTGCAGCACAGGTCCAGCGCCAGCCCGATTCCGGAATTATGCGTGTAGTACGTTGTCGGGTCCCGGCGGAACTCCTCGCTGGCAAAGAACTGCGTCCCATGCTGGATGTTGCCATGAATCAGCATGCGAAACATACCTGCGTCATCATCGGACTCTTCAGTCACCCGCAACGTGCCGTAAAAACTGCGCACCTGGACGATGGCGTTTTCACTGTTGGCCCGGACTTGCAAAACCACCACCACCAGCAACGCGATAGTTGCCGCCGGCCAGAACAACCGCCAGGCAAGATGCTCCTTCCACAGCAACACGCTTGCCAGCGCCGCCGTGTATACCAGGCTCCACGCCAGTTCGTAGCTCCCGCGGAACACCAGCGGCGCAAGAACGCCTACAAACATGGAGCCCAGTGCTCCACCCGCCGCGATGAACAAATAGTATTGGGTGGCGTAGCGCGGGCCGGGACGCCGGCGGTACAACTCGCCGTGACAAAACAGGCAGGCAATGAACAACGTTATGCAGAAAATTGGCACGGCGATCCTGATGGGCACATCCTCGTCCGGGGTGGCGATCATGTAACCAACCCCGCCCAGAGCCAGAGGCAGCAGGCCTAATACCAGCCAGCGGAGGTACAGCCTGCCGCCATTAAAAGCCACCACAAAGGTCAACAGGTAAATGGTGAGCGGAATGGTCCACAAGAGCGGGATAGCAGCAATGTTCTGGCTCAAATGGCTGGTTACCGCGGAGAGCATCAAAGCTCCGCATGCGGCCATCAGCAGCCACAGCGTTCGCTCACTTGGGGCAGGCGGTGCTTCCGCTTTGCCGGCCGGCGCAGCCTCCAACGCCACCATCTGCGGCGCGGTTGCGGCAGCATTGCGGGCGCTCAGGCTGATGGCGCCGCACGCCAGCACAAATACCAGAAAGCCGGCGGACCAAACAAGCGTTTGCGTGTGCAAGCTGAAGTAGGGCTCCACCAGCGCGGGATAGGCCACCAGCGCAAGCAGCGAGCCAAGATTCGAAAGCGCGAACAGCCGGTAGGGTGGCGCAAGCGGCGCCGCGCCTCCGCTCTTGACGGCTCCACGCGCGTACCATGCCTGAAGCAGCGGATTCGTGGCTGAGAGAACGAGGAACGGGAATCCGATCAGCACCGTCAACAGCCAGAGCACGCTGTAAACCGGGTGCACGGTGGAGGCCCGCAGGTCAGGGTTGAGGTTGCGCGCAACCTGAGCCAGGCTCGCGACCAGAAGAACGCCATAGACGATGGCCTGTATCCGCGGCCGCAATCGCGTCGCGATCCAATGCGCGCACATGTAACCCGCCAAAAGCACAGTCTGAAAAAAGACCAGGCAGGTGATCCATACTGAAGCTGAACCGCCCAGCAACGGCAGCAGGCGCTTACCCGCCATGGGCTCCACCAGAAAAAGTAGGCTGCTGCTTAGGAAAATGGCCGCTGCATAGAGGAAGGCGCGTTGGGGCATGAGCGAACTAAGATAACAGACCCAATTGGTAATTGGGTAAATGGATTGACTTCCGCAGGTGCAACGCCTTTAAATTACCCAATTACCAATTACTCATTTACCAAATCTGCCTATTCACCTTTGCCCAGCTTGCGGCAGAAAACGCCCAACTGCTCCTGCTCGTCAGGCTTTAACCTGCCCATCACTTCCGTGATCCGGCGGGCGTGCTCGGGAAAAATTCTGGCAATCAGCTTCTCTCCCGCGGGCGTGATGCATGCCAGGACAAAGCGCTTGTCCTTACCCTGCTGTTCTCTCCGTACCAGTTGGCGCTTTTGCAGATTGTCGATCACCAGGGTCAGGTTTCCGCTGCTGGTGAGAATGCGCCGCGCCAGGTCGCCCAGGCACTGCGGCCCCACGTGATACAACGCCTCCAGCACCGCGAACTGGCTGAGCGTAAGCCCCTCTTCTTCCAGACCCACGCGGGCATACGCGAACGCGGCGCTGGCGGCGCGTTCCAGCTTCACGTACGCGCTGAGGGCGCGCTCCTGCGCGGGCGTTCCTTTAAACTTCTTAGTCATCTGTTTGCTGGGCAAAAAACCGACCGGGAAATTTACCGCAAAGGACGCGACGGGCGCAAAGGCAAGAAACGCAAAAATCACAAAGAAACCGAACTGCAGCTCCCTTTGCGATCTTTGCGCCTCTGCGGTTGACCGCTTTTACTGAATATCGAACTGTTCCGGATGCAGCAAAGCATCAGACTTCACCAGCACCGTCTGCTTCACCAGTTCTTCCATCTCCTGCAGCCAGCGCGCGTTGTTGGCCTTGAGCGCCTTGCCCACTTCGGGATGCACGCGGACCATTACATCGCGATCAAAGTGCCGCGCCATCTTGCGCATCTCCACGTAGATCTCATTGCAAACCGTGGTCACGGACTTGATCATGCCCGTAGCCTGGCAAACCGTGCACGGCTGTCCCAGAGTGCGTTCCAGAGACTGCTTCACGCGTTTGCGTGTGATTGCCACCAGTCCGAAATCGTTGAACTGCAGGACCTTGGACGGCGCGCGGTCGGCCTTCAACGCCTCTTCCAGGGCCTGCATCACTTTTGCGCGATTGCGGCGCTCGTCCATGTCAATGAAGTCGATCACGATGATGCCGCCCAAGTCGCGCAGGCGTATCTGCCGCACGATTTCCTTGATGGCGTCAATG
>JBGPZS010000603.1:0-2105 GCA_041493865.1 Terriglobia bacterium | reverse complement strand
GGTGTGTACCTGGCGACGTCAAAAAACAGTTTCCGTGCCAGCGAATATCCATTCGTATGCAGCCCGTTCGATGGCAGGCCCACGAGCACATCACCGGCTGCAACTCTCTCGCCGGTAATGACCTTGCTTTTCTCTACAACGCCAACGATGAAACCGGCCAGATCGTACTCGCCTTTGGGATAGAAGCCCGGCATCTCTGCGGTTTCGCCGCCGATGAGGGCGCAGCCGTTGTGGCGGCAGGCCTCCGCCATACCTTCCACAATCTTCTCGGCAATATCCGGATCGAGCGCGCCTGTAGCCAGGTAGTCCATAAAAAACAGCGGCGTGGCGCCCTGCACGGCAATGTCATTCACGCAGTGGTTTACCAGATCGCCGCCCACGGTGTGGTGCAGGTTCATCATGAAAGCGACCTTCAACTTGGTGCCGACCCCGTCCACGCTTGAGACCAGCACCGGCTCGCGAAACTTTTTCTTGTCGATGGCGAACATGGCGCCGAAGCCGCCGATTTCGCTGACCACGCCCGGCGTGAATGTCCGGTGGGCCAGGTATTTAATGCGCTGCTTGGCGCGGTCGGCGCGGTCAATATCAACGCCGCTGTCGGCGTATGTGATCGAAGTCTTAGTCAATGCAGAGATCCGTTTGTATTTATGTAGTACGGGCACCAGTGATGGAGTGCTTTATTGTAGCACTGCTTTTTCTGAAATCCCGAATCCCGCGCAGGCGGGTGAGGGAACCCTACCGACACGGAATCTTTAGGGTCGACAAGCAGCAACTTTCTTGTTCCGAGCAGAAGGCCCTTGAGAAGATAGGGGTCCCTCAGCTTCGCTTCGGGATTGCAGAAGATGCAAGCTCTTTCCCCACCGAATCCAGCACCCCGTTAATGAACTGCACTGACTCCGGCGCGGAAAACTTGCGCGCGATTTCCAGCGCTTCATTGATGACTACCGGACGGGGCGTGTGGTGCGGCCCCAGGAACTCGGCCACGCCGGTGCGCAGGACATTGCGGTCCACCGCGGCCATGCGCTCCATGCGCCAATGCTGGGCATGCTTTTGAATCAGCTCGTCGATTTCCAGCTGGCGGTCCACGGCCACTTGAAAAAGATCGTTGGCAAAGTTGCGCGTCTCATCGTCCACCTCGCCGCGCTCCGCCCAAAAAGTGTTGCGCACGTGCTCCGGCAACTGCTTCCCCATGTCCCATTGGAAGAGCATCTGCAGGCATAGTTCGCGTGATTTACGGCGTGTTCCCATATCTAACGCGCTTTGCGCTTGTTCCTGGACTTACCTGTCTTTCTTGCCCGGCCACGGGTCTTCCACTGCAGGCTCACCATCTCCACTGCTGAGATTGCCGCCTCAAAGCCCTTGTTCCCCGCTTTCAGTCCGGCGCGATCCAGAGCCTGCTCCAGGTTCTCACAGGTGAGCACGCCATAGGTGTGAGGCACACCGGTGTCCTGCGCCGATTGCCCGATCCCTCTTGTGACCTCGGTGGAAATATGCTCGTAGTGCGTGGTCTCGCCGCGAATCAGGCAGCCCAGCGTGACAATGGCGTCATATTTTCCACTCTGCGCCAACGTGCGCGCTTGCGAAGGAATTTCAAACGCCCCCGGCACTCGCACCACACGAATGTCTTCTTCCCGGCAGCCACTGCGGCGCAGCGCGTCCAGTGCGCCTTGCAGCAGGCGTTCCGTGATGAATGAGTTCCAGCGGCTCACCACCACGCCAAAGCGCATTCCATGCGCGCTTAAGTCACCTTCCATTGCGTCCTGGCCAGGCCGGTTCTTCTGCCAGAAAAGCACCTTCAGTCCCTTGGCCGGTTCAGCCACCAGAAACCGCGAGTCCCACGCAGTCTGCCGTACCTCAGTTGCTATTTTGGCCTTCTCTTGGGTGAGAACATCGCGCAGCGAATCCAGGTCCGTGACCTCCACCCAGATATCGGCGTGAATCGTCTCCAGGCCTTCCACAAATTCAATCTGCCCGAGAGATGCTTTGAAAGGCGCCCCTTGCCCGCGCGCGGTCTTCCAGGGAGTGCCGCGCTGGAATCCCAGCGCGTCAAACAGCTTACTGAGCGCCTTGAACTCCTTTGCGCTGCCGGCATGGCGAATTGTGGT
>JBGPZS010000437.1:0-3924 GCA_041493865.1 Terriglobia bacterium | reverse complement strand
GGGATGGATCTTGTAAGTCTTTTAGAATCCTAGTCGGGGGATAGGGGGAGGGGTAGAGAAATCGGGTGATCCGGTGATCGGGACATCTGGTGATCGGAAAAACTCCAAACCCACGCCAAATCAGTACTAAAATGCGCCAAACCCGCGCCAAATTGGGATGACTTCTGCCCAGCCACGCGAAAACCGCGCGCGGCCGGGGCCCGTCGGGATGGAGGTCGCGCAACTCTACGCCAATCTGGGATGGCTTGGGATGCTAAGAGAGGGGAGGGTATGGATCTGCCCGTCCGTTCAACGGGATCCGCGAGTCATCACTGAATCGAATTTGGAGGTTTCAGGTGAAGCTGTATTAGCGGGGGATCAGCGCTGCTCGTTCCGCTCGTCTTCCAAGATGAGCAAATATTCAGCCCTGGCCGAGTTGAAAGCAAGATGTGTGACTGCGTATCCGGCGGGGGTGAAGACAGGATCGTTGAGCTTGGCTTCAAGGTCCTGGGCGTCTTTTCCAAACACTACCTTGTAGCGCGGGCGGCCAGAATGTGGAGGAGGGGTCATAGCAAGTAAAGTTTACCTGCTAAACACAAATTCGCCAAATGGAGTGATGCGACTACTCCATCACCACCACGACCTTCCCAAACGTCTCATTCGATTCCAGGCGCTGGTGGGCCTTGCCGATTTCGGACAGAGGAAAAACGCTATCGACGTTGGGGCGGAGAACTCCGCGGGCGAGCAGAGGAACGACTTCAGCAGCGAAAGCGCGAGTGACCGCGATCTTTTCCTCAAGCGAGCGGGCGCGCAAGACCGTTCCGCGGATTTGCAGGCGCTTGCCCATGACGTAGCGGGAGTCGAGTTCGTAGCTGCCTCCGGCGACGGTGCCCACCAGAATCATGCGGCCCTGGTTGGCCATCAGCTTCTGGCTGCCTTTGACGTAAGGGCCGCCGACGAGATCGAGCAAGACGTTGATGCCTTTGCCGGCAGTCCACTGTTTGACGGCGGCTTCGAGGTCGTCAAAATTGTCGCGCACGGCGAGGCCGGCTTCCAGGCCCAGCGGTTTTGATTGCTCGATTTTGTCGGCGGTCCGTGAAGTGCCATAGGGCACGGCCTGAATGGCGCGGGCAAGTTGTACGGCAGCCAAACCAACGCCGCTGCCGACGGCGTGGATCAGGACGGTTTCGCCGGGGCGCAGATCGGCCTGGGTCCACAGGGCGTCATGCGCGGTGATGAAAACTTCAGGAACGGCAGCGGCTTGGGTCCAGTCAAGGTTGGCAGGAATTTCAGCCAGAAGATGCTCATAGGTAACGACGTATTCAGCCTGCGCTCCGCCGCCGATGAGGCCGAAGACACGCTGGCCTGGCTTCCACTGGCGGACGGAGCAGCCGGCTTCAGCGATCTCGCCGGCAAATTCCATGCCGGGAATTTCCGGAGGGAATCCGGGCGGAGGCGGATACTTACCCTGGCGTTGCAGAAGGTCGGCGCGGTTGAGGGAAGATGCGCGGACACGGACCAGGACCTGATCGTCATTGATGGTCGGCTTGCCGACGGTGCGGACTTCCAGCACTTCAGGGCCGCCAAACGTAGAGATCCAGACTGCCTGCATGGTGTTCATGGAAAGTGGCTCGCGTGGTGATTATAAAGATTCAGCGCAGAAGACGGCAGTTGCAGGCGTAAGAAGTTTCGGCATTGCCGGCAGGATGAATATCCATGCTAAGTACATGAATGGACTGTGATTAGAGTCACATACGTGGTACGGTATCTGGCTTAACATTGCTGATCTGGTTCGGCTCCGATATATTTTTAGACAACTATGTACGAGGATTTTCACGCTACCGACCGCTGGACCGGACAGAAGCTCCATTGTGTTTACCAGGCCCTGATCGTCGCTATTGCGACCCGGCACGCCGACGCTGTGGACATAAAGTTTCTTGCCAGCGGGCGTCCGGTATGGATTGCGCTGCCGCATCCAACATGGGTGGAATACAAGGAGCGCACCGGTCGCGTGATTACCGACCCGCTCGCGATCCAGACCGCCGGGCATTTTTTGAAGACGGCGATCGAGTCCGGCACGTACGAACACGGGCGGGAGATGTACACGCTGACGGTGGGTGAGTCGCTCGGACACTTGAACGCCGTCCTGAAGGAAGTTGGCGCGCCGCAGGACGCACTGGTTCAGACGGCCTAGCCGTAAGCGCCGCCAAAACCAGTTGCTCGCGACCAGCCCTTGCTCTGGCGCCAACAGGAACAGGAGACCTTTTCCACCATGTCACAAACTCTGCCGGCCATTGATACAGCTTCTACCATGGAAACACTTCTCAAAAGCAATAAGGTGCATCGTAATCTACATTCGGGCACGCTTGTGGAACATGCGGTGCGCCGCGGCGAAGGGCTGCTGGCGGACAATGGCGCGCTTGTGGCCTATACCGGCAAATATACCGGCCGCACCCCCAAAGACAAATTCACGGTGAAGGACCCGGTCACCGCTGAACTGGTGAATTGGGGCGATGTAAACGTGGCTTTTGATCCGGAGAAGTTTGACGCGCTGTTGGAGCGGGTTGTGGCGTCACTGCGCGACAAGGAACTGTTCATCCAGGAGCTGTATGCCGGCGCCGATTCCAAGTATCGTTTGCCGATCCGCGTGATCAACGAATATGCCTGGCACAATCTTTTTGTCCGCGCGCTGTTCGTTCGTCCCACTGATGAAGAATTGAAAACGCACCGCGCTGAATTCACGATCGTGGCTGCGCCGGAATTCCAGGCTGACCCGCAGCGCGACGGCACGCGTTCTGAAGCGTTCATTGTGGTGAGCTTTACCCGCAAGATCGTGCTGATTGGCGGAACCAAGTATGCCGGGGAGATGAAGAAATCGATCTTTGGCGTGATGAACTTCCTGTTGCCGCAAAACAACGTTTTCCCCATGCACTGTTCGGCGAACGTGGGCAGGAACGGCGAGACAGCGCTTTTCTTCGGGCTTTCCGGCACGGGCAAGACCACGCTCTCCGCCGATCCCGCGCGTTCACTGATCGGCGACGACGAGCATGGATGGAGCGCAACGGGCATCTTCAATTTTGAAGGCGGCTGTTATGCCAAGTGCATCAAGCTGTCAAAAGAAAACGAGCCGCAGATCTGGAGCGCCATACGCTTTGGTTCGGTGCTGGAGAACGTAACCCTTGATCCCGAGACGCATGTTCCCGATTACAACGATGACAGCCGCACGGAAAACACACGATGCGCCTATCCGGTGGATTACATTGACGGCGCCGTGATCCCGGGGATCGGCGGGCACCCGAAGAATGTGATCTTTCTTACTGCTGACGCGTTTGGCGTGCTGCCTCCCATCTCCAAGCTGAGCACGGACCAGGCCATGTATCACTTTCTCTCCGGCTATACCGCCAAGGTCGCGGGAACGGAAGCGGGCGTGAAAGAGCCGCAGCCGAATTTCTCCACCTGTTTTGGCTCGCCATTCTTGCCGTTGCGGCCCAAGGTCTACGCGGAAATGCTGGGACGCCGAATGCAGGAGCACGGTTCACAATGCTGGCTGGTAAATACGGGATGGTTTGGCGGCCCGTACGGCGTGGGGTCGCGAATGAAGTTGCTGTACACGCGGGCGATGGTCAATGCCGCCATTGAGGGCGCGCTGAACAATGTGGAGTTTGAACCTGATCCGGCTTTTGGACTGACAGTACCGAAGTCGGCGCCGGGCGTTCCCGCAGAATTTTTGCGCGCACGCGACGCGTGGAAAGACAAAGCGGCTTACGACAAATCAGCCGCCGATCTGGCAGCGCGCTTTGCCAAGAACTTTGAGAAGTTCGATGTGCCGGCCAATATCCGCGCCGCTGGTCCGGGGCTGAAAAAGGGATAAGGAAGCAGCAAGTTGAAACAAAGAAAAAAGAGACGTGCGGCACGTCTCTTTTGTTGTCACGAATTTTCAGGATG
>JBGPZS010000102.1:0-10368 GCA_041493865.1 Terriglobia bacterium | reverse complement strand
ACGATGAGGGAAGTGAGCCGGTACTCTCGATGAAGTCTTTGTACCAAGGCGAACACCATTTCCGCGGTCCGGTTGTCCAAATCGCCGGTTGGCTCATCTGCCATCAGGATCTCCGGTCCTGTTACCAGCGCCCTGGCCAGGGCCACCCGTTGTTGCTCACCGCCGGAAAGCTCTCCTGCGCGATGATGACTCCGGCTCTCCAATCCAACTTCCCGCAACCACCCGCCGGCCTTTTCCATGGCCTGCTGGTACGCGGTCCCTTGCATCAAGAGCGGCATTGCAACATTCTCCTGCGCCGTAAATTCCGGCAGCAGGTAGTGAAACTGCCAAACGAAGCCGATTTCTCGATTGCGAAAATCCGCGGCAGCATCGTCTGTAAGCTTCGCTACGGGAATCTGGGCGCAGTATACGTCACCTGCAGAAGCATGATCAAGAGCACCTAAGATGTGCAATAAACTGCTCTTGCCCGCGCCAGATTCGCCCACAATGGCAAGCATTTCCCCCTTCCTCACCTGGAAGGACAAGTTTTCAAAGAGCACTAAATCCGTCTGGCCCGACCTATAAACCTTCTTAAGTCCACTCACACGAACAATTTCAGCCGGCAACGCTGCTTGATCTATTGGATGCACCGGCCCGCCCCAATGGTGCAGTTATACATCTTCTCTTGCATTTTCAATGCCTTTCCCATCGTGCATCCTGCTTACTTATTAGAACCCATGTGACGGAAGTTAATCTCTGCGATTTCTACCCTGAAACTTCTTGAGATTTCATTAAAGTTCTTAATTCTTCTCGAACACAACCCCAAGGCTTTCAATATCTTCTACCGGTTTTGCCACTTCGCGCAATGAGGTTTTTCACTCATAGCGTAACGCTTCTGCGGGCAAAACGCGCGCGGCTGACCAGGAGGGATACAGAGTGGCAACAAACGAAATAAACAGCGCTACCACGGCCACCAGTACACCGTCTATTGCCCTGGGTGCAAAGGGAAGGTAATCAATGGAATAGACCTCTGACGATAACGCCACAAAATGGTACTTCGCCCCGGCAATCGCAATTCCGTAACCCAGGACTAATCCTGCCACCGTCCCGATGACCCCGATCAGCACCCCCTGGAACATGAAAATACCGCGGATTTGCCGGCGTTTCGCGCCCATGGAGATTAACACGGCAACGTCTTTTGTTTTCTCCATGACCATCATGATCAGGGAAATCAATATGTTGAGGGCAGCCACAAAAACGATCAGCCCGATAGTCAAAAATGTCACAACCCGTTCCAGCCGCAGCGCCCTGAACAAAGCCTGGTTTTCGTCCATCCAACTCTTCGCCATAAAGCCTGGGCCGGCAGCCTGTTCCAGCTCTTTCCCTACTTCTTCCGCTTTATAAAGATCGTCAATCTTAAACTCTATGACCGATATCACACTGTCAGGAAGGCTAAAGAGGCGTTGCGAATCAGAGAGGCGGATGAAGCCCCAGGCGCTGTCATAGTTGTAAAAACCGGAACGGAAAATGCCTGCAACTTTGAACTGCTGATATCTGGGCATCATGCCAATCGGTGAGAGTTCCCCTTGTGGGCTGATAACCATGATGGTTGATCCCACGGTAGCGCCAATCGTTTCAGCTAAGTCCTTTCCCAGCACTACCGGCGGTAATAATTTCCCCGTTTTGCATGCCTCGTCCGACTCTGCGCAAGGTTCCAGCGGAGCTGCGGAGCCTCGTTTTATGGATTTCAGTAGTTCGCTCACCCGATTTTCATATTTTGGAATAACACCCTTCAACAGTGCGCCGCTTGCCCGCGCGGACCGTGAAGCAAGAACCTGACCGTACATGACGGGCGCTGCGGCAACCACATGAGGCTGCTTCTCCATCCGCGCCAGCAACTCGCGCCAGTTTTCAATGCCGTCATTCTGTACCCGGACCAGGTTGATGTGCGACTGCGAACCGAGTAACTGGTCCTGAAGGTCCTTCTGAAAGCCGGCGTTGATGGAAAGGGCGATGACCAGCGAGGCCACGCCCGCCGTTACACCGATGACCGAGATCACCGTGATTACGCCGATCACCGCCTGCCGGCGCTTGGCCCGCAAATAGCGCGCGGCAACAAAGAGTTCAAATCTCATGCGCGCCTCTCAACTCGCTGCCGTCTCTTCATGCTGATGTCCTCTGAAACGGCAACGGGACCAGAGGTACGCGCGTCTTGTACTCACGAAAGCTTTCCCCAAACCGTTTTTCCAGTTCCTGTTCTTCCAGCCAGACCATCAGAGGAAACGTGGAGAGTGCGCTGACGGCCAGCAGAATAAAGCTCACCATCAGTCCGCTGCCAATCGTCCAGCCGGCAAGGTTCAGAAGATGAGCAACGTAGATGGGATGGCGCATGCGCGCGTGCAATCCCGTGGTCACCAGTTCCTGCGCGTGTTCCCTCGGCCTCAGTTCGGCTTCACCGCTGAGTTTGTGGCCGCCAAAGTCAGGACGAATGCCGGTGTATGTCCGAATGCCGAAAAAAACCAGAAAAGCCGCGGGCGCCCGCATCCATGGAGAAGAGTAGAGCTGTACACCGCTCCATGGCCACGTGGTCCAGGCCAGGGCAGCGATGATCGCGGCCCAGACCGGCAGCAATAGCAGGTACGGTGAACGGTGCATCTTGCGCCAGGAATCGGCAAAGGGGTGGATGACAAACCAAAAAAGCGGAATGCTGCTGTAGAGCACACTCACCATCCATGGGATGTGCAGCAGCTTTGCCTCCATGATTGGATTGTAGCAGTGATTAGAATGGATATTGCCAGTATCCGGAGATGGCCGCTGCCCAATCAGAAGAAAAGAAGACAGGCTGCACCACGCGCGCGCAGAACAAAGCCGCCTGCACGACGATTCAAGAAGCCGCTCATTCGCTGCGTGATCTTTGACCTGGATGACACGCTCTATGACTGCTTTGGACAGCGCATGCGCGTGAGCCATCGCTACGCCGCGCAAGCCATGGTGGAGGCTGGCCTTAACGCCGGCGTGGAAGCCGTGTACCGTGCGCGCATGCGCGCTTTTCGCCAGGACCCCATGTTGCGCCACATCGATGCCGAGGTGTCTCGTCATTTCCGTGCTGAAGATCCTGAGGCCATCAGCCGCGCCGCGCGTGAAGCCTACTTCAACTGCCCTGTCGGAAAACTCAGGCTTTTTCCCGGATCATTGCCGCTGCTTCGCTTCCTGGCAAAACGCGGCATAAGAAATTTCATTGTCAGCTTCGGCGAGCCCCGCACCCAGCACGAAAAAGTGAAAGCCCTCGGCCTCGATCGCGAACCGTCCGTCGAAAAAATTTATTACGCCGATCGCGCCAATGTGCTTACCAAGGAAGCCGCCTTCCGCAAGATCCAGCGCAAGACCGGACTCAAACCCGGGGAGATGCTCGTGGTCGGCGACCGCCCGGCGCGCGAGGTCCGTGCCGGCCGGGAACTGGGAATGCGTACAGTCCGCCTGCGCCATGGTGAGTTCAAGGCGCAGATGCCCGTGGGGCCGGAAGAAGAGCCGGACTATGAGATACGAAACATCGCCGAGGTCAGGGAACTCCCGTTTTCCTGGGGTCACGCGCTCCGAATATCAGCCGCGAATCAACGCGAATGAACGCGAATTGTTTTTGCCTGATTTTTGATTCGCGAAGATTCGCGTGAATTGCGGCTAAAACTACTTCGTCACAACCTTCGCCGTTGCCACATTCTCCGCGCGATCATAGACCCGCACCACCACCACGTGTTCTGCTGCTGCAGAGGGCGATGCTGGAGCGGATGGCTTGCCCTTTTTCGGTTTCTGGGCCGTGGGCTCTTCTGTTGCGGGCGCGGGCGTCGCAGGCGGAGCGTTGCTCAGCAGCACGGTGAAGTCGTAGTTTTCTATTTTTGCGTCTGAGAGCGCGCCCACGGGTTCAACATACTGCCAGTCGCCCGCATCGATGGAATACTCAGCCCGTTTGATGGGTGAGCCATCATCGGCGGCATGGAAGGTCACGTGCAAATCCTGGCCTTCCACGCGTGCCGCCAGGTTCTCAATGCGTGGCGCCGTATTGTCTACTTCAAAGCGCAGGCTCGCCTTTTCGTCGGAGAGAACGTCTTCCGGGCTGTGCGAAGGCGCGTCGCTGGCGACCACCTTCACGGTATAGCCGCCATCGGGCAGCAGGCCGGACTCGAAAGAATAGAACTTGTCTGTCAATCCGGACTTCAGCAGTTTCCAGTCGCGTTCACTGTCGCCGCGATAATAGACCGAGTAGACCAGATTGTCGTCGTTTTCGTCGTGTGCGCCCCAGCGGACGGCGATATAGCCTCGGTCTTTGGTTGCCGTCGGCGGAGCTTCCATGCGCGTGTTGCCGAACAACTGGGGTGGCGGTCCCAGGTTGATGGTGACCGTTTCTGGAGCGGACATGTGCGACTGCGGCTGGAAGCGTGCGCCCGTCTGCACCGCCACTTCGTCCACCACCGGCGCAACATTCTTGGGAAGATAATTGATGGCAACTTCATCGATCTGCGTGGGAGGATTGGCCGGCTTGAGCACGGCTCGCCACTGGATGAAACGGGCAGGCGGTACGTCCGCGCGCGCGTCCTTGGCCAGGTCAATGCGCGCCCACTGGCTCCAGTTGCGGTCCGGATTGTCCACGTTCCCGCTGCGCGCAAACAGCTCAAAATTGCCGCGCCCGCGGACCTCGGCGCGTCCCCAGCGGGAGAAGTTGCGCGCATCCTGTACGTCACTTTCAAACGTGCCTTCAGCCTCCGTGCTGTTGCTCATCAGGAAGATCTTTCCCAGATTGCTGCTGGAACAATACAGGCCGCCTCCCGGCGCTTTGCTGAAAGCGGTCACCTGGGTTGCGCTGGCCTTCAGCAGGCCGGTAAAGTCGCCGTTCTTCGCGATGGCGTAAATGCGGCCCTTGTTTCCCGTGCCCGCGATCAACCGTCCGTCCGCATCAAACGCCAGCGCGTAGACAATGTCTTCGCGCGACGTCCAGATTTTCCTGGGTGATCCGTCCGGTGCAATGATGTAAACATCAGAGCCCGCCAGACTCACGTTGCCGATAAACGGCGCTCCCGCGGGCGGCGCTCCGGGTGGCGCTGGAACCGGTGCTGCGGAAGGAATGGGAACGCCCGGCTGCATTGCGGCGCGTTTCTCGCCCGTTCCCGAGGCATAGATGTTTCCGGCGGCATCCACCGCCAGCGCGGTAATTTCTTTTTTGGGCGCGCTGTAAAGCACAAAGCCCTCGCCCCCCGGCGAGATGCGATAGACCAGGCCGCTGCCGTCGGAACCGGCGATCAGGTTGCCTTTTGGATCAAAAGCCAGCACGCGCATGTGCGCTTCGTCTGATTTAAAGAAAACCGAGCCCTGCCCGGTCTTGTCCACGCGATAAATTTCGCCATTGTCGCCGGTGGCGATGTAAAGCCGGCCCTGCGCGTCAAATGCCATGTCCCAGATGTACTTGGTTTTCGGATCAAAGAAAGGTTCCGCGGCGAACTCAGGCACGGCGGCCGCTGCCCCCGGTTTGCGCGTGATGCGATATACCTTGCCATCCGGTGAGGTGGCGGCGTAGACGGCGCCATCCTGCCCCAGCGCAATGGACTGCACCTGCAGTTCCTTGGGCTCAAAGATGATGGTGGATTTGCCGTCCGGTGTGACGCGGTAGACTCGCGCAGGCGCGCCCGTGGCGGCGTAAATCACGCCATCTTTGTCGGCGGCAATACCCCAGATGAACGTGGAAGGGCTGGTGTAAATCGCTTTGAACGCGGGGGCCAGTTCCAGTTGCCCGGTGCTGCGAATGGCGACGCCACGGGCGGTGCCGCGCTCAAATTCTTCGTAGCCGGTTTCTTTCCATTGGCGCGTGCCTTCGGCCACGGCCGAAGCGATGAGGGCAATTACAAACACAAGCGTGCAGATTCGTTTCATTTCCATCTCAGAATATCAGCAATTTTGAACGTCCCCGGGTCGGAGTGGGTGCGTATCAAGGCTTTCCAGAGCAGATTTTTTACCAGGCATGGCCGAGCCCATGTCTCCAGTCAGGAATAACCACAGCGAAAAATGCGGAAAGAGTTTCCCAGACGACCAAGTCCCTATTTGATGCTGACGCTGATGATCTGCGCGCCGGTTACCACGTAGCCCACGGGCGTGGAAGATTCCTTCACCGCCGACTCGTTGAACACCACCATCTCCTGCGTGGCGCGCATGCCTTCCATCACATTCATTACGGAAAGCGGCACGGCCGGCATCACTTTGTCTTCCACCGTGGCCTGCGGGTTGGCCTCCAAGAGGGAGACATAAAGATGATCGTTAAGGTGCTCTTTGTTGAGCAGCTCAATGGTGGAATGCAGGTCCAGCCTCCGGCCCATTGCCGGATTCACGCGGCGCGCGCGGTCCAGGGTCTCGGCGTCACTCACCAGGATGCGGAGCGAGCCTTTGGGCGCCGAGGTGGGCACGCGCACCGGAATTCTGCGTACAATGCGGTCGCCACGGTAGGGGCGAAGCACGGCTTCAATCGTGATTTCATCACCGGGGCGCGCTTCGGTCACGTCCGTGCGGGCGCTCTCCAGCACCGCCGAATGGCGTTCACGTTCCAGATCAAACTCTAGGGTCACGCCGCTGACCGTCGGGGCCTCGAAAGGATTGTCATAAATGCGGCCAAAGTGGTCGCCCAGCGCCATGGCCACGGCGTACGCGGTCGGCGTGGCGTCCACCGGGGAGAACATGTTGGTCATGCGCACGTCTGCGAATCCGTTCACGCGGATTCGTCCGTTCATGCGATAAGTAGTCTCTTCGCCGTACTGGTTCATGCCCATCAGCGCGTTGTAAACCGTGGCCATCATCATCAGAGGCGTTAGCTTGGCGTTGTTGAGCACTTCATAGTGGTATTCGCGCGGACCGCTCGGCCCGTGGATGCTTAGCGTGACCGGGATCATTCGCGGCACGCGATCAAAGCGCCCCAGAATGCCCGTGTGGCGGTCCTGAACGAAGGCCCCAACCGCCTCAGTGGTGTTGATGATCTTGAAAGCATTCAATGGCGAAGCCAGCGTGGCCACCACGTTGGCCTTGGTCATGGGCATATCGACCATGCCGTACTGCATCAGCGGATGCCCGCAAGCCAGCAGGTGGTCTTTGTCCATGTAAGTGACGGTGCAGGTTGCGGCCACATCCATATCGCCGCGTACCATGATCGCGCTCACGGCTGAGCCAGGAAGCAGCGGCTCAGGCTGCTTCTCTTTGCTGGAGGAGCCAACGCCCATCACTGGGACGATGCCAGCCGAGGCGAAGTTCGGAGCAAATTGCCTGATTGCAGCTTCATTGAATCCGTTGAAAACGAACGGAGCGTCAATCGGCTGGAGGTACTGCGCGTAGCTTTGGACCGTGCTCGTATCGGGAGCGCCAGGAGTGCTGGTCTTGGCGGCGCCGAACGGCCTGGCCGAGGTAGCCGAGCCCGCAGCTGGCACGCTCTGGTCGAACTCGTTGATCTCCAGCATCTGCTCGATGGGAGTCACTCCGGCAATCGGCTCTTTGGAGAACTGCCCGATGCGATAGGCGATTGCGCCCAGCAACTTGCCGTCAATGTATACCGGGCTGCCGCTCATGCCCGCCACCACACCGGTAAACTCGGCCTTCTCGCCTTGCAGACGCACCAATACAACGTCACTCTTGGGACCATTCAGGTTCCTGAGCACGCCCAGGACTACAACGCCCATGGGCTCCGGCTTGGTACCCTGGAATACGGTATAGCCAACGCCCTTCATCCCCGGACGCACGTCGTCCACCTTCATGATCTGTGTGGGAGGGGGGGCTTGCTGGCTGGTGGAGCGGGTCTGGGCTTGCCCCAGGCTCAGGAAGACGAAGAGAGCGTTCAACAAAGCAACGGCTTTTTTCATACTGCAAACCTGAATGTTACAAATACAATCGTACGAACCTGCTCCCCAACGCGGGAAAAATGGCTTCTGAAAAGCTGAGTTCGTGCATCTATACTAATGTAGAAACTCATAAAAAGGCAGTGTGAAATGCTCTTAATACATGCAGCTCATCCGCAAAGTATTTCTAAGGGAAACCCCTGCTTGCGCTTTCTTGTTGCACTGGCGCTGATCACCGCGTTGTGGTTGGAAGCGCCCATGGCGCTGGCACAAAGCGGGAAGAATCAACCTACTCCAACCCCTACCCCTACGCCCAGCGCCCAGCAACCGACCAACGCGCCTGCCGAAGCCGGTGGTCCGCAGGGTGACATCGGCCCAATCGCCGTCCCCAAGAAGAAGGACGAGGCCCCCAAAAAGGACGAAGCTCCCAAGACCCCCAAGAAAGTGGAAGGGCTGGATAACTTCTCCATGCGCGTGGCTTCCCAACTGGTGACGGTGGATGTGGGCGTGCTCTCCAAGGACGGCGCGTTCATTCCCGGGCTCAAGAAAGAGTACTTCCGCGTGACGGAAGACAATGTGCCGCAGACCATCACGAGCTTCAATCAGATCCAGGCCCCCATCACCGCGGTCCTGTTGGTGGAGTTTTCCAACAACCAGTACTTCTACACTTTTCAGATTGACTCGATCAAGTCCGCGTATATCTTTTCCCAGACCCTGAAAAAAGAAGATTGGATCGCCATGATCTCCTTTGATCTCAAGGCGCATATCCTGGAGGATTTCACCCAGGACAAGCGCGCGATTTTGGGAGCGGTCGGCAGTCTGCAGCCGGGCATGGCGATGAGCCAGGAAACCAACGTCTTTGACGCCTTGTACGACACGATTGACCGGCTGGAAAACGTGGAGGGGCGCAAATACATCGTCCTTATCACCAGCGGGCGTGACAGCTTCAGCAAACACACGCTGGACCAGACGCTCAAAAAGGTGCAGGCCAGCAAGGACATCGCTATCTATGTGGTGGCAACGGGTAAGTCCTTGCTGAATTACGCTCAGACGCACGGCCTGATGCGTTATCTCTGCCCGATTACCGAGTTCAATTGCGAGATGACATTCCTTCAGGGCGATAATCAGATGAAAGCGATTACCAGGATGACCGGCGGCCGGTTCTACGAGCCGATTTTCGATGGCCAGTTGCGCGACATTTTTAACGACATCGGCCAGACCATCCGCAACCAGTACGCCATCGCCTATCATCCCACCAACCCCGCCCAGGATGGTTCGTTCCGCAAGATCAAGGTTGAACTGGTGGATGAAACCGGGCACCCGTTGAAGATGAAGGATGAGAAGGGCAAGGAAATCAAGTACCAGATCGTGGCGCGCGACGGCTACAAGGCGAAGCAGCAAGTCGAGTAAAAATTTGGTAAATGAGTAATTTGGTAATTGGGTAATTTAAATACTGCGGGTGCGATGCGTTCTACACTGATGAAGAACGCCCCCGATGGTTGGTTTTCATTTACCAAATTACCAAATTACTCAATTACCAATTCCTTCCTAGTGGAAGTAGTGTTGCAACACCACCAGCAGTCCCACTCCCAGGAACACCACTAACGCGATCCGGATTCCCGGCTCCTTGTTTACCTCGGGGATGAGGTCGGATGCCGCTACATACAGCGTAACGCCCGCGGAAAGCGGCAGTCCGGCAGTAAGCGAGCGGGTAAAGAAGGTCATGGTGAGCACGCCGGCAACGGTCGCCAGGCCCAACACGCCGGAAGCTGCCCACGCCACGGTTTTGCTGCGCCCGCTGGCCAGCATGATCGACGAGGCGGTAAACCCCTCCGGCACCTTATGCAGGATCACCGCCAGAAAGATGATCCATCCCAGCCAGCCGGAGATCAGAAATCCGGAGGCAATGGCGATGCCGTCAAAGAAGGTATGAATGACGAGCCCGAACAGCACCGAGTAGCTTCGATTGCGGCTGGCAAATTCCTCCGTGTGCGTCTCTTCACCGAAATGAAAATGGCCTGTGACCGTGTGCTCAAAAAAGTGGACCAGAAAATATCCCACCATGATGAAGATGGGCGCCTTGGGACCGGCCAGGGCGATGCTTTCCGGCAGCATTTCCAGCATGGCCGTGCCAAGCATGAAGCCCGCGCCCAGAGCGACGAAGTAGCGCAGGTAGCGGCGTTCCCAGTCTTTTTGCACAATCACGGCCCCGCCCAGGCCGTTGGCTAGGGCGGCGGTAAGACCCAGCAGAATGCTTGTGGTGATTGGGTTCATGGAAGCAATTCTTCAGAATAGCAGAGCTAGCCGCTGTGGCGGATGTGCATCACGTCGCCATCCTGCACAATGTAGTCTTTGCCTTCCAGGCGCAACTGCCCTTTGGCGCGCGCGTTGGCCTCTGAGCCCGCGTCCAGCAGCGTGTCCCAGTGGATGGTCTCCGCGCGAATAAAGTGCTTCTCCAGGTCGGAATGGATGGCGCCGGCCGCGTTCTGTGCCCGCGACCCACGCGGTACGGTCCAGGCCCGGCACTCGT
>JBGPZS010000095.1:0-10461 GCA_041493865.1 Terriglobia bacterium | reverse complement strand
TCAGATGAAGCAGCTGCAGCCGGCCCCGCACTTCGCCACAGCAACACTGCAGCAGTGATGAACCACACTGCCTGGCCCACCACCACCAGGCCAAACCCGTGGACATTGAGGCGAAGATGGCCCGAGAGCACCGCAATCGCGGCGAGCGGTCCAAAAATGCAGCCGTAAATCCCGAGTCCACGAGACAGCACGTTGCCGCGGACCATCGCCACCGACCAGAGCACAATTGCGACTGATGAAGCGACGACGTAGATCTGCGCGAACGCCTGATTCATGTATCCGCTTAAGTGAAACGCGATGTGCCAGGTGTCGGCGGCCCCCGGGGGCGATGAGGTCATTTGCCGGGCGACATACGTTCCCACCAGACCGCTCATTGCGGCGGCAAGCATCACCGCTACGCTGGCAAAGCCATAGAACACCAGGGCAGCAAGCGCGAGCCGGTTGGGCGAGGCCAGGCGGCGGGTAAGGCCAAGCGCGCCCAGGAAAAGCACAGGAGTACAGAACAGCGCGAGCGAATGTACGGCAATGTTCAGGAATTCGATGTGTTTGAATTGGTCCTGTTGCAGGCCGTGTCCCGTAGGGTGGAAAGCCATCGTTATAATGGTGCCCACCATGGCTGTGATTAGCGCGAGTCCGCTCTTGCGATCATCTGTCATGCGTTCGAAATTAGAGTTGAAACGCGATGGCGTCAATATGTCACGGCCGGAAATGTCCGGTAACCGAACAAAGAGGCAGTCAATGTCCGGAAAAAAGCCGGTGTCCACGGTAAAGTCCAACGCAAAGCCCGCTGCAAAGACCAAGGCAAAGCCAACAGCGGACCGCCGCACGCGCCGGACACGAGACGCCTTGGGCGACGCTCTGGTTGAGCTGATGCATGAAAAGCCCTTTGCCGAGATTACAGTCCAGCACGTGCTTGACCGCGCCGGCGTTGGGCGCTCCACCTTCTATACCCACTATCGTGACAAGGACGATCTGTTTCTCAGCGACGTGGAAGAGTTCTGGGAAATGATTTCCAGCATGCTGGAGCGGCGGGGTGAAGACTCAAACCGCGTTGCGCCGGTGCGCGAGCTGTTTGCCCACGTTGCTGAGGCGGAGACTTTCCGCGATGCGCTGGTGGCCTCCGGCAAGATCCATGACGTGATGAACCTGGGACAAGGAGTGTTCGCGCGCGCTATAGAACGGCGGCTCAAGAAATTAAGCGCGGCAAACGGAGCTGAATCTGGGCAGTTTGCGGCGATGGCCCACGCGCTTGCCGGCGCAATGTTCTCGTCACTCATGTGGTGGATTGATCGCGGAATGCCGGTTTCTGCCGCCGAGATGGATGACGCTTTTCATCGCCTGGTGTGGTCCGGCGCGGGCATTTCACCTTACAAACCCGCCGTGAAGCTTGCGCCGTCTGCAAGTCGCTGACAACAGAGAGCTAGAAATCTGCGCGCGCGTTCTGCGCTTTGCCTGTTGAAAATCTCCTCCCACGGCAAGGGTATAATCGAGCTTCAGCATGAGCTACCAGGTCCTGGCGCGCAAATACCGTCCGCAGCGTTTTTCTGAGGTGATTGGGCAGGAGCACGTGACCCGCACGCTGAAAAACGCCATTGAGCAGCAGCGGATCGCGCACGGCTATATCTTCAGCGGCCACCGGGGCATCGGCAAGACGACCATTGCCCGCATTCTGGCCATGGCGCTGAATTGCCGCTCCACGGACAAGCCCACGCCCGAGCCCTGCGGCGTGTGCGAGTCATGCGTTGAGGTGCGAGCGGGAAGTTCGGTGGATGTCATCGAGATTGACGCGGCGACGAACCGCGGCATCGATGAGATCCGCGAGCTGCGCGATGCTGCCCGCTATCGCCCTGCGCGCGACCGCTACAAAATCTACATCCTGGACGAAGCACACCAGATCACCGATGCCGCCTTCAACGCGCTGCTCAAGACCCTGGAAGAGCCGCCGCCGCACATCATCTTTATGATGGCCACCACCCAGGCCGAGGACATCCCGCAGACCATCCGCTCGCGTTGCCAGCACTTCAGTTTTCATGCTGTCAAGTTCGATGAGATCGTTCGCCAGTTGAACGAAATTGCCGGCAAAGAAAACATCCAGGCCGATAATGAAGCCCTGGCTGTACTGGCCGAAGCCGGTGATGGCTCCATGCGTGACGCGCTCTCCATCATGGACCAGGCCATTGCCTGCTGCGGCCCAACACTCAGTGGTGAACTGGTGCGCGGGTTGGTGGGGAACGTTGGCTCGGAGATTATGGAAGAGTTGATGGGCACGGTGGCCCGCAGCTCAAGTGAAGACGCCCTGCGCCTGCTCGACCGGCTGATGATCGAAGGGCATAACCCGGCGCACTTTGCCCGGCAACTCGTGCGCTTCTTGCGCAACGCGGTTGTGGCCAGGGTGGCGGGTGACAACTCTTCACTGCTGCAGATTTCCTCAGACGATCGGGCGCGCGTTGGTCGCGTTGCCGCGCAGTTTTCTGAAGAAGACCTCGCGCGGTTTCTCCAGATCATGCTGCGCACCTTCGATGAGCTGGGTTACCGCCAGGAGCAGAGGTTCCACCTCGAACTGGGTGTGCTCAAGCTGGTACACGCGCAGCGCATTCTTCCTCTGGAGCAGATACTGAGCCAGGTTGCGGACGAAACGCAAAAGACTGGTGAGGCGCAAAGGTCTGCCGCAACGCGGCCCACCCCTGCATCGCAAAATCCGCCCGCCCTCGGAGGACCTGCGCCCAGGCAGCAAAGCGGTACTTCGCCGTTTGAAGCAGACCGCGCGCGCAAAGGGCGCAGCTTTGATCCGGAGATGTCCGCTGAGGCCGCGGCGGTTCACGCGCAAACTTCGGCAGCGACGGCCGCCGCTGTCGCAGTGGAAGAGCCTGAACTTGTCAGCGACCCAGGCATGGTGCTGGGCCTTGTGCTTGCCGAGCTGGAAAAAGCAGGGCACAAGATGCTGGCGTCAACGCTGGAGAGCGGGAGTGTGACGATCCAGGGCAATGAACTCCTGGTGACCATCTCGCAGCCCGTGTCGGTCATCGACTTGATGATGGGGACGGAACCCAGGCGCGTAGCCAACGCCGCGGCCAGCACTGCCATAGGGCGCACAATCAAGGTAAACGTCGTAAGCGGTGTTCCTTCGGCGGGGAATGGATCGACGCCAATTGCGCGGCCACGGAATGGCGCCAGCGCTCGCAATCGCGCCGCGGAAGATCCCGTGGTGCAGCGCATGCGGGAAAAATTTGGCGCGGAGATCCGTACGGTGATCGATCATCGCGAGAAGAACTAGGAGAGACCATGGGCGGGTTCAATTCACGCCAGTTTCAAGAGATGCTGGAGCAAGCGCAGAAGCAGGCCCAGGACCTGCAGCTCAAGATGAAGCAGACGGTGGTAGAGGCTTCTTCCGGCGGCGGCACGGTCACCGTAAAGATGAATGGGCAGAAACAAGTACTGGAAACGCGGATCGATCCCGAAGCCGTGAAAGCCGGCGACGTGGAGATGCTCCAGGACCTGGTAACGGCGGCCGTCAATGCTGCAGGACAGAAAGTGGATGAAGCGATGCAGTCGACCGTGGGCGGAATGCTTGGCGGGATGGGAATTCCGGGACTATAGAGGGACCTGTGTCAAAGTTTGCCGAGCCGATGGCCCGACTGATTGAGGAGTTGAAAAAACTTCCCGGTGTGGGCAGTAAGAGTGCCCAGCGCATGGGTTTTCATATTCTGCGCTCGAGCGGGGAAGATGCCGAAAGCCTGGCAGCCGCCATCCGCAACCTTAAAGAAAAACTTCACCTCTGCTCCGTATGCAGCAACATCACAGACGTTGATCCGTGCAGTTATTGTGCCAGTGCCACGCGCAACCAGCGCCTGGTATGCGTGGTGGAAGAGCCCACCAATATTGCTTCCATCGAAAAGGCAAGGTTTTACAATGGCGTCTATCACGTTTTGCATGGCGCAATCTCACCGTTGCACGGTGTGGGGCCGGAACAGTTGCGCATACCGTCGCTGCTGAAAAGGATTGAGAACGGCAGTCTGGATGAAGTCATCATCGCCACCAATCCCACAATCGAAGGCGAAGCCACCGCGGTCCATCTCACAGGGCTGTTGAAACGGCCGGGCGTAAAGGTCACGCGCATCGCCACAGGCATTCCCGCCGGAAGCGACATCGAGTATGCGGACGAGGTGACAATGCTGAAGGCGATGGAAGGCAGAAGAGAGCTGTAGCCGCTCTAACAACTTCAGTACAACACAACATCACGGCGCGCAGTGGATCTCTGCTTTTGTCGTTGCGTCCCTTCCCGGCCTTTGTGTAAAGCTTTTAATTCTTCAGCTTGGCCAGCAAGTCCTGAGGATGGACAGGTTTTGCCAAGATCTCAAATTCATGGCCCTGGGCGCGGGCCTTTTCCAACAGGTCCGCGGTTGCGGCCTGCCCGGAAAACAGAAGAATCTTGCAGTCGGGCAGGAGCTGACGAATGCGGATTGCGGCCTCAATTCCGTTCATATCGGGCATGATGACATCGCTGATGATCAAGTCTGGTCTTGTATCGCGCGCGCGTTCCACGGCCGCGGTCCCGGTGTAGACCGCCGAAGCGTCAAAGCCGTTCTGGTTGAGGATGATTGCCAGGGTGTCGGCGATCACTCGCTCGTCGTCCACTACCAAGACCCGGGGTTTGGAATGCTGGCCATTCGATGTCAATTGAAAACTCCTGTGACAGTAAACATCTAAATCGATTATAACGTGCCGCTTTGTCCCTAACAGAGATGCTGGTACGGCAGAAAAAGTGGGCTGGAGAGGCCAACCCGTGGTTCCATATCAGCTTCTCACGTTGCAGCGGACCCATTTTTGGAGGTAGCTGGATATGCACAGGGCGGCCATGCCAGGCCTGTTTGCACTGGTTGTTGTTGCGATGGGCTTCGCCCAAGCGCAGGGTGCTCCCGCCGCGAGCTCTGCCGATATCGACAGAGTGAATGCCGGGATGGAGGTCCGCGCCGCTCTGGACACCCCGCTTTCAGCCAGGACATCAAGACCAGGAGACCGCTTCACCGCGGCCATTACTGATCCTGTCCGCGCCGACAACGGCGCCGTCGTCATTCCCAGCGGAGCGCGGATCGAAGGAGAGGTTGCCGAGGCAGAAGATGGCAAGACGCTGGCTGCGCTTCGTGGTAAAGGGGCGCTCAGCTTGCGCTTCCGCGATATCGTAATGCCCAATGGGCAGACGCTGCCGTTCACTGCGACGCTGGTTTCAGTGCACGATACCAGCGGCAAAAACACGAAAAAAGCGGACCAAGAGGGCCAGATGCAATCCGGCACGCACGGCAAGGACGCGGCCAAAGACGCTGGCCTTGGCGCGGGCATTGGCACGGGTGCTGGACTGGTCTTTGGCGGTCCCCTAAAAGGGTTGGCGATCGGCGCCCTTGCCGGCGGCGGTTATATTCTCTCCACCAAGGGCAAGGACGTGAATCTACCCGCGCAGACAGGCATGGTCATCCGCCTGGACCAGCCCATAAGCTGGAATGGGGCCTCCGCGCCGCCGCAGAGATGAAAAAGCATTAGCGCCATCAGGCTATTCGCGGGCCGAATGTCGCAAAAATATGCTGGACACAAGTTGCGCTCAGGCTGCTTTGCCAGCCTTGCGGCGCAAACGGGCAGCCTCTCTCCGTTTTTTGCGCTGCTGCAGTAGCTTCTTTTGGCGGGCAATCTCTTCTTCAGAGAACATGGTGCGCCGGCAACCCTTCAGGCCGCAGTAGCAGGGCGCTAATTTGCCTGGATCGCCATCGAACAGGTTGTAGTCGTAGGTCAGTTCTTCCCCGGCCTCAATGTCGCGCAGGGCGATGATCCAAATGCGATTGTCAATTTGATCGGTTTCGCAGTTGGGGTCGCACGCATGGTTCACGAATGCGGCCATGCCGAAACCATCAATGATCGTGTCACCATCATCCATCGCAAAGAGGTACGTCACTTCGGTGTCCGTGTACATGCCTTCGCATGCTTTCGACCTCAGGCGAGGGCCGGTGTACTCGAGCACGCGGGTGCCCTTTTTGACGGGGGCAGTGCTGTAAACCCCGGCCCCGTGCAAAGAAGATGATCTGACAATCAGTGTCATTTCAAAACTCACAAGGTGCGTTTCGAGATAATGCGATCTCCAGTGCGCTTTTTCTCAAGGCAATACAAAAGCAGCAATCTGGTTTATGTTGCTTTCGACTGGCGTTGCATAGCGCGTTGCAGTGTCTTGTCCAGCGCCGCTTTTGCCGTCTGGTAGTCCTGTGGGTTGATCTTGCCCTGCAACCGGTCTGACTCCAGTTGGAACACCTCTTCCTTCATGGCTTCCAGGAGCATAATGGACCGTTCTTGGGGCTTCAACTGTCCGGTCGGCGCCAACTTCACGTTTTGGTTTGAGGTGTAAACAAAAATTGCTCCAGCGGCCAAAAAGAGCGAGAGCACTCCCAGAAATAACCACTGACCGGACTGCAATGGGACAGGTCTTTCATTGGGCAGGCCAAGCCCGCCCCCCGGGCCGGCGGGTTCTCCCCGCCCAGGCGCGCCCGTCGCCGGTGCCGCCGCTTGTTCAGGTTCGTGCGGCATCTCTCCTGTGCCGGAAATCTCAAACGCCACTTTTTGCTGGGCAGTGATGTTCTTGGCTACGAAGAAGTTCACGTTCTTGAACTGCGGGTTGGTCTTGGTCGCATAGACGGAGTTGTTGCTGGGGGAGAACTTGATTGACTCAGGAGCGGCCACCATCAAAGTTTCCGTTGCCAGATCAGACCGGGGATTGATTTGCAGCTTGCCGGAATAAGGGACGGTATAGATGATGTGAAATTGCGTCTGGCCCGGCCGTATCGGGAATACAAACGCATACTTGTTCTTTTCACCGCCAGGGACCACCGCGGCTTTCAATTGTGTCTTGCCGGTTTGCACGCTGGACTCAACGATGCTGGCGCCTTCGGGCAGGTACAGCTCAAACGTATGCGGTCCAGCAAGAGTTCGCGGCGGCGTGGATTGATTGCCGACGGTATAGAACTCTTCGCCGTTGAGCGTGGCCCCATCCGCGCTGGTTTGAATTGCCAGGGCGTGATCAATAATGCTGATTCCTTTTACGTTTGTGGCCGAGTCAAAAACCCGCACTGCCACTGGGACTCCTCCGGGCAGGCCCGCCTGGGTGTAAGTTACGCCCTGGTGCTGCACCCATACGATGTAAGGCTGCTGCGCCGGTGGAACGTTGAAGCTGAATTCACCTTTGGCATTGGTCTTGGTCTTGGCCACATCTTCCATGCCGTTGCCGATTTTTTTCAGTGTGACATCGTCTCCGGCGGAAGGCTTGCTGGTGGTGCTGTTTTGGACTACACCTCTCAGGGTGTCTGCTCCGGCAGCAACCGAGCAGACGAAGAGCAGAACAGTGATGGCGGCTCGCTTCAATGGAATGGGCTCCTTCAGGCTTTTGCGGACTCCAGCATTTCAATTTCGGCCAGGATGCGGGCCGCTTCAGCTTCCATGCCAAGACGCATGCCGTCATAATCGGCCTGGGTGAACTTGCCTGACTTGAATTCAAAGTTCAGGTCGCGCAGGTTTTCATAAACCACGTCTTTGCGCTCGTAAAGATAGGCTACGCGCGTCTTGACCACTCCGGTTTCGGTGTCGCGGCCGGGAAGAAAAACGTAGATGCCCGTGCCTGCGGCAAACAGGCAAAGGAACATTTTGATGCTATAGTCGAGCACGGCTGGGGTCATAGTTCTGTCTCCCGTCGTGCGCGCGCGCGCATGGCTTCAAGTTCCGGAGCAAGGTTGAGGTCGGCCACGGCCACCGGCGCGGGCCGCAGCCGCCAGTTACGAATGAGCAAAATTACCAGGAGCAGGCCTAAACCCAATCCGGCAGCGGGCAGCACCCAGGCCAGCAGCTCGAAGCCATGCGTTGAGGGCTCTACCACGGCGGTGACGCCCCAGTTCCTGCGGAACCAGTTCAGCACGTCTTCATCGTTGCCGGTGCGCAGCACGTTGGTGCGCAGCTCGCGGATCATGCGATCAGAATTCTGGCAGCCCACATGGTTGCATTTCAGGAGCATCTGAGAGCAACCGCAAGTACACATGATCTTGCTGCCAAGGTTCTGGAACCGGGCCTCCTGGTTGTCTGCTCCCATGAGCAGCACTACCATGCAGGGAAGGACCAGCAATTGGGCGACTCGTTTCACTTGCCTGCTCCCGCGGGCTGCATGCCCTGCTCTTCCATGGCAGCCACGGCAACAGCCCTGGACACCTGCGCGGTGACAGTGGCTGCATTCGGCACCAGCGCCATGCCGGTTCCAAAGACGATCACCAGCACACCAATCCATATCCAATTCACCAGTGGATTGATCAAGGCCTTGATGAAAGGATGGCCGTTGGGACTGCCTTCATAGATTACATAAAGGTCTTCCATCAACGTGGAATGATTGGCCACGATATGCACCGGCTGGCCGCCACTGGCCTTAAAGAAACGCTCCTCGGGGTTCAACCGGGTTAGAAACTTGCCGTCTTTGTATACTTCGAGCAGGGCCGCTTCGGATCGGTAGTTGGCGTTGTCATCTTGCGTGTACTCCTCGCCCACCAGCGTGTAACGCCCGATCTCCAGCTTGTCTCCTTTTGCAATTTCCTGTTCTTTGTCGCGGTTGAAGGCAGCGCCGGCCAGCCCGATTACCACCAGCACAACGCCAAAATGGACGACGTAACCGCCATAGCGGCGCATATTGCGGCGCGAAAGCTGGTACATTCCAGCGAGCAGGTTCGTTTCCAGCTTGTTTTTCCATACCAGCCCGCCGCGGATGAACTCAGAAGCAATGGTGGCGATGACCAGCGTGCTCAGGCAAAACGCCAGCATGGAATAAATCTGGCCCATGTCCGTCCAGAAGCGGATGCCATTCTTGATCAGCATCGCGCCCACCGCAATCTCAACCAGTAAGGATGTCGTCGCGGGTATGGCAAAGTTGCGCTTGATGCTGCCCAAGGACGTGCTGCGCCAGGCCAACAACGGTCCCACCGCCGTGAGGAAGATCAGGAACAATCCGATCGGGACCATTACTTTGTTGTAAAACGGCGCGCCCAGGTTCATTTTCACGTCGCGCACCCATTCGGAAAGGATGGGGAACAGCGTTCCGCACAGCACCGCGAAGCACGCGCCCAGCAGTACCAGATTATTGAACAGGAAACTGGATTCGCGAGATACCAGGGACTCAAGCTTGTTTTCAGAGCGCAGATGGTCGCGGTTCAGGATGTAGAAGACCAGGCAGACCACAAAAATCGTTGCCAGAAACCCGGTAAAATAATTGCCGATACTGGATTGCGCGAACGAGTGCACTGAACTGACGATCCCGCTTCGCGTGAGGAGCGTTCCCAGGATCGAAAGCATGAAGGTGATAAAGATGAGCCAGACGTTCCACACCTTCATCATGCCTCGTTTTTCCTGCATCATGACGGAATGAAGGAACGCGGTGGTGGAAAGCCAGGGCAGCAGGGAAGCGTTCTCCACCGGGTCCCAGCCCCAGTACCCACCCCAGCCCAGAACTGCATAAGCCCAATGCGCGCCCAGGGAGACGCCGCAGGTAAGGAACAGCCAGGCAACCATGGTCCAGCGCCGGGTAATTTGGATCCACTTCTCGCCGGGATACCGCATAATCAACGCCGCCAGCGCAAAAGCAAACGGAACGGAGACGCCGACGTAGCCGAGATAAAGCATCGGCGGATGGATGACCATCTCCGGATACTGCAACAACGGATTCAACCCATTGCCGTCCGCCGCTACGGTGGGCATCATGCCGAAAGGATTGGTGACAAAGTTTACGAGAGTAAGAAAGAAGACCTGGATTCCGGCCAGCACCATGGATGCCATGGCGACGAGTCGCTGGTCCACCTTGTGGCGCAGCCGCAGCACAAATCCGTATGCCGAGAGCAGAAGCGCCCAGAAGAGGACCGAACCTTCCTGGCCTGACCATAAAACAGCAAATTTGTACGGTCCGGGCAAAGCGCGATTGGAATGGTGCAGAATGTACGCGACGGAAAAGTCGTCGGTCAGTGCCACATACACCAATGCCGCTGCAGCCAGGAAGACCGCGGCAAAAGTGGCCATGCCGGCGCGACGGGCAGTCTCCGCCAGGCGATAACCGACAGCGTCTTTGCGCACCGCCGCAATGACCCCCACTACAAAACAGTAGAGGGCCAGCGCTAACGCGAATAAAAGACAAAAGCTTCCCAGTAATGGCATCGTTTGGAGCTTAATATGGTTTCACGCTTGGTGCAATCGTTCAATTAGGCGGGGGCCTTACATTTGAGCGCCGTCCTGACCAGTGCTATTAAGTCTTCGGGATCACAGGGCTTTACCCGGAAGATGACGTTTAGCCCGGCGTACTCCTCGTCAGCGTCTGTGAGGCCGCTGATCACGATGACCGGGACTTCCGGGTTAAAACTCCGCAATTGGCGGACAAACTCGGCGCCATCCATGTCCGGCATCAGGTGG
>JBGPZS010000194.1:0-7280 GCA_041493865.1 Terriglobia bacterium | reverse complement strand
TACATCAGCCGTGCCAGCGTGGCGGTAATCGGCCGATGGGTCCGCGGCGTGCAGCTTACATACCCGCCGCCATGGAGGTATAGCAGGACCTTCTCTTCATAGTAATTTGCTTCAGGAATCACCCACTCACCGCAGAGATCGGCGCCGTGCACCTCTTCATAAGTAACATCGCGCGATACCAGGGAGCTCATCCAGGTGGGCAGGCCGAAGATCCACCGCGCGCGACGGACCAGCTTTTCATAGTCCCCGCGCGGCCACCTCTTCACCACCAGCCGCACCAGCCACGCAATGATTCGACCCGGAAGGCTGGGCGTTTCCGGAAGTGGAGGCCACTCCATCTCTTTGCTTTGCCTGATTGCACTGCTGTCGCTGATCATTACTGCGGCACACCATTGGGAAACAGCTTCCCCAGAAATTCCTTGTCGGAGGCCATCGGTTTGAAACGGTCAAACTCCACTTCTTCTTTCCATTGCTTATCAAAATTATTCGGGTTCAGCGCCTTGGCTTTGGCGAACTCATCGAGCGACGCGGCTTTATCGCCAACCAGATAGTTCAGAAACGCCAGCCGCATGTGACTGCCGAAGCTGTTGGGCGCATAGCGCAAAGCTTTTTGCGCGGCTGCCCGGGCCTTCTCGTTATTGCCGGCGTCGAGCGCCTTGAAAGTCTGGTCGCCATAGATGTACGCCAGGTTCAGGTCGAGCAGTCGCCGTAGTTCGGTGAACGGATCAGGATTGTCGTCGACATTGATATAAACCTCGCGATCATTATTAATGTTGCGTCCGCCGAGCTTCTTCACCACCAGAATGGAAGCGGACTGGCGGCCGCGGGCGTCGCCTCCTGCGCTGTCGCCGGCTTTGAGCGCGGCAAACAGTTTTTCCGCAAGGTCGCCTTGTGTGGCTTCAAACGCCTTACCCATCGATTCCGGTACCTGCGCGCCGACCAGGATGTTCCCCTGGGCTGACCAGGTCTTGCCCTGGCGATCGCCGGCCCACGTGGGCGCGTTGGGGCCGGTGTAAGCGGCGACGTTGCCTTTCGCATCCACGATGGCTACCTGGCGTCCGTCTTTGCCTGCAAACTTGTCGTCGGCAAGGATCTTTTTGAGGACTTCAGGAGCGGTGAGCCCCTGGCGCAGGAGATCGAGTGCCTGCTGGCCGTAGCCGACGTTGACGTTGGCCTGGGTCGCGACGGCCCCCACATCCGCCATGGCCCAGGGCACCACAGAACCAACGGAGAAATAGCGCGAGGCCACCGCCACGCCCATCTCTCCTGTTTGCGGATCAATGGCCACAATGGAGAAAGTGGAGACCGGCGGCAGCGATTGCGAAATAGCGGCATTGCATGCCGCCAACAGTATGGCCAGGAACAGCAAGAGCTTCTTCATCTTCTCCTCCAGGGTGCACTAAATCCAGGGTTCACTAAAAAAGATGCGCTAAAAAGGGAGCGACGGGCCGCGACGCGGCTAAGTCTTTATCCCCAGGAAATAAGCCAGCACCACGATGCACAGCACACCCAGTGACACCAGAGCATACTTCAAATCGCGCTCGCGGGAAAATTGAATGCCGGCCACAACAATACGCAGCGCTGGCGTGGCCAGCAGGACGAGCAAGCCTCCCGTCACGATCCTGAAGCCCCACGGCGTTGCCCATTGCAGCAGGAGACCGGCAACAATCAGGGCAAGCGCGGTATAGGCCCCGGCCTTCAGCGTAAGAGACAGGATGCGATCGGCGGCAAGGTCCTGGCGGCTCATTGAAAACCTCCGGTAAGCAATTTGTAAACCATCTGCACGGAGAGCCATCCGGTAACGCCGATCAGCAACATCAAAACATAAACTGAGCGCACCTTGGGCGAGATGCGCGCCCCCAGGAGAGAGCCTACAAAGACGCCGGCGACCAGCGGCGCCGCAATATCGATGCGGACGTTGCCGCGCCCCCAGTAGATGTAAGCGCTGGTGGCGGCCGTAACGCCGATCATGAAGTTGCTGGTGGCCGCGGCCACGCGCAGGGGAATCTTCATGAACAGGTACATCACCGGCATTTTGATGGGGCCGCCGCCAATGCCGAGAAGCCCCGAGAACCCGCCCGCAATCAACGACGCCGCCAGCCCCACCGAATAATTCTGCGGGGTGTAATCCGGAATCTGCTCTTCCCTTTTCTCGCTGCGCGAACTCCAGGCTTTCTTGATCATGGAGCCGGCGCTATAGAGAAGAAAGCATGCATACAGGACGGCCAAAGTGCGTCGGTTCACCTGGTGAGCGACCAATGCCGCAATCAATGCCCCGACGGTGGTGGCCAGTTCCAGCGTCATGCCCAGGCGGACGTCAGTGACATGGCGCTCAACGTAGAGTGAAGAGGTGGCAGTTGAAGTCGCGATAACACACAGGAGCGTCACGCCGATGGCCTGGTGCATGGGCAGGCCGAAGTAGATGGCCAGCATCGGCGTGACGATAATGCCGCCGCCAACGCCGGCCAGCGCGCCGAAGGCACCGGCACAGAACCCGATCACCATGAGCAACAGCACGGCTGCCAACGTCATTGTGCTCTGTCCCGAAGCATCAAGATATCATCGCCTTCCGGCGGTTTCTCGGCTTCAGCCCGCAAGACGGACCGCACCGAGCCCAGTACCACGACAACCGCAATCACCATCATCAACTGGACGCGCTCCCCGGCAAGCAACCCCTCCAGCAGCGCGATGAGCGGCACAATCAGGCTGATGGTGGAGAGTTGATAAGGCTGTAGTTTTTTCAGCAGCCAATAATAAATAACGAAGGCCGCGGCTGATCCAAAGATCGTCAGGAAGGCCATGGCAAGCAGCGCTGTCCTGGTCCAGACGGCATGCCGATGTGCCTCCAGTGCCCAGGTCCCCCACAATAAGACAACCGACCCCAAAAGCAATTGCAGTCCGGTCGCAACCACGGAATCAACCTCGCGCAGTCTTTGCTTGGCATAAACCACGGACCATGCAGTCAGCGACATTGAAACAAGCACCGCTACGCCGCCAATCAGGGCACGACTGCTCCTGCTCAGGTCAGAATAGAAGAGCGTAAGCAATCCGCCGAACGCAATCACCATGGCGTAAATGGCCCTGCGCGGCACCTTGCGGTGCATCATGGCCGGCGTAAACAAAGAGACAGCCAGCGGCATGGCCGAGTACAAAACAGCGGTCATCGATGAGGTCACATGCTGCTCTGCCCAGAACAGCAAGCCGTAAGGCACGGCCATCATGGTCAAGCTTAATGCCAGGATGGCGTTCCACTGTATTACGTCCGCGGGCCAGCGTCTCTTTTGCAGCGCCGCCATCCCCAGCAGTAGCACACCGGCCGCAAGAAAGCGCAGCGCCGCGGCCTGGAGCGGCGGCACATCGCGCACAACCAGCCGGATCGCCAGCCATGTGCTTCCCCAGATGAGACAAAGAGAGATGTAGCCGAGTAGTTGGGCGCGATCGAATGATGGAGAGCTCTGTTGGCTGGCGGCCATAGAATCCACAAGTCTATCTGATCGTAAGACGGCGAAAGGCGATGCAGGAAAGCGATACAAGGAAAAAGGCACGGACGAACCGTGCCTTCTGGATACCTGCGCGCCAGGATTTACTGTGAGGTCGCCCCGTGGCTCGGCATCTGGTTCGTGGCCACGTTTTTGGGCGTGGAGAGATACCCGGTCACGGTGTTCTTGTCCACGGTATTGATCACCACTTCAAAAAGCGAGCGCTCGCGGCCGGAATAAAACTGCAACGGCTCGTTGATGGTGCGGTCTTTCTTCTCAATCCTCTTATCGTCGGCCAGCACGTACAGCGTGAACTTGTTCTTCTTGGGATCGGTCTTCTTGAGTTGCAGGCTGACAATGGAAAGATGCGTGGGATCTTTGTCCTTTTTGAGCGTGAATTCGAAATAATCGCGGTCGCCCTTGTGCTTGAGGAGTTCCAGTTCGTCATGCGAGGTGGCAATCAGTTCGCTGTGCCGGTTGAGGTCGCCGATGGCGTGGTCCAGCTTCCCTTTGGTAGTGGCCAGGTCGTTTTTGGTATCGGTAACGTCTGCGCTGACCTTGCCCACTTCGCCTTTCACGCCGTTGACTTCCGTTGCAACCGCGCCAAACTGCTGCTTGGTGGCTTCTTCATCCGCCTTCAGACGCGACTCAGTGGCCTGTTCTTTCGTCTGGAGTGCGGCGGTTTCTTTGCTGAGCTGCTTGTGGGTCATGCCGACCCGGTCCGCCAGAACATTGATGGAAGCGCGTGTCTGGGCGGTGGAATCCGTCATTTTTTTGACGATTTCTTCCTGCGCCGCCACCTGCCTTTTCTCCATATCACTGATGCGGATTTGCGCCTGCACCATGAAGATCACGGACCCGATTACGTAAACTACCGCCACAACCATAAGGATCGTGCGCACCACCGGATTTCCGTCGTTCTGCGGCACCTCGGACATGAGTTCTCTCCGTTCAGATTTGTTGGGAATAAGCACCAACATTGTTCAGCAGAACTGAGTTGATGTCAATTCAGTGATTGCCCTAAACGGCCAGTGGACTTTTGTACCTCGCCTGCCCCAACCCGCTGAAAAATCGTGGCTTGGCAACCACTCCGAACGCGCCTTCCATCGCAAGTAGCTGGATTCTGCATCTAACTTCCTATGTCTCTTTTGCAGCCGCTGAATGAAAGGACCAAAACACTGGCTGGCAAGCTGCGGCCGTATCTCAGTCGAAAAGCAATTTCATTGGTCCTGGTGATGGCGGGCATTGTGCTGCTCGGCTATGTCGCAGGCGAATACTGGGGAATGTACCGCAGCCAGCAAAGACTGGAAGCCGAGTGGGAGCGCCAGGCTGCGGCCGTCAACACGCCTAACCAGACCCGTGGCCAGACATCTGCCCACACCCAAACGACCAAGATCTTGCCCGACCAGATGCTTACCCGCGTGGTGATTCCCAAGATTGGCATGGACGCAATTGTGGTGGAGGGCACATCGTACAAGGCCCTTTCCGCCGGTCCCGGGCACCTGCTGGAGACCGCCATGCCCGGAGAAAATGGCAACGCGGTGATCACGGCCCATCGCGATACATTTTTTCGTCACATCTATGAGCTCACAAAAGGCGACCAGATCCAGGTGCGCCGTAACGGCCGCATCTTTACCTACCAGGTAACCGAGAAGAGGATTGTGCCACCGGAAGACGTAAGCGTGGTCCAGCAGACCGCGGACCCGCAACTGACGCTGATCACCTGCTATCCCACGTACTACATCGGCCCCGCTCCCAAACGGCTGGTGGTATTTTCCAGGCTGGTGGATAGCGCCAATGATGCTAAGCAGGCGGCCCAGGCGCACGGCAGCGGCCAATAACTTCCCTGCTTTTACAATTGTGGTTGTGAATTCCTGGGACGTAATCATTGCCGGGGCGGGCATCATTGGCGTGTCGCTTGGGCTGGAGCTGCGCGAGCGTGGCGCGAAGGTGCTGCTGCTCGATCGCGGAGAGCCAGGAAACGAAGCTTCTTCCGCTGCTGCGGGCATGCTTGCCGCAACCGATCCTGAGACGCCACCTGCATTGCTGCCGCTCGCACTGGAAAGCGCCCGCATGTTCCCTGAATATGTTCGCAAGCTGGAGGATCTCTCCGGAATAAAAACGGATTTTCGCCGCCAGGGCGCGATTGCGTTTCTGCTGGATGCCGCATCAGCTCCGCCCCAGTACACAAAGCTCTCCGGCGACGATCTTCGGCGGCTGGAACCGCTTCTGCAAAGCCATGTTTCTCAAAATCATGCTCCTCAAAGTCATGATCGCTCCGCATTTTTTGTCCAGGAAGACAGTGTTGATCCGCGCTTGTTGATGCGTGCCGCAGTGTCAGCAGCGCGCAATCGCGGTGTGGAGCTTCGCGCCAATGCCGAGGTGAAAGAAATTCGTTCCCGTGGGGACCAGGTTGAAGTCGTAACAGATGCGGACGTGTTCGCCGCCGGCGCAGTCGTAAATTGCCGCGGCGCGTGGTCAGGCGCGCCGGTAAAGCCGCGCAAAGGACAGATGCTTTACGTCCAGCCGCCAAGGCAGAACTTACTGCAGCATGTGGTGCACGCACCGGACGTATACATTGTTCCTCGCGGCTCGGGAAAAATTCTGGTTGGCGCTACGCTTGAAGACGTGGGCTTTGACAAGACCGTCTCGGCCGCGACCATTCAAGATCTGCTCCGGGCGGGCGCCAGATACCTGCCTGAGCTGGAGCCGGCCCCAATCATCGAGAGCTGGGCCGGACTGCGCCCAGGAACGCCGGATGACCTCCCTATCATGGGTCGTACAGAGACTCCGCGCGTCTTTGTCGCCAGTGGGCACTTCCGCAATGGCATCCTTCTGGCCCCGATTACGGCGAAGATCATGGCCGGCCTGGTGACCGGAAAAGCGCCGGGCCTGGATATTCGCGCCTTTTCGCCCTCACGCTTTGCGCCGGCCAAGGCCTAATGGGCCCTCGAACCTGCCGAAACTTGGGCACATCCGCGTAAATCGTGAAAAAATAGGGCTGTGGACCTGGAGTTCCTGCTCATACAACTTCTGCTCAAGATGGGCGTAGCCACGGCCGTGGCCAGCGCTCTTGGGCGTTCGCATGAGTTCAAGAAGCTCCTGTTCGCCAACCGGCGCTCGCGGGAACGAAACATCCTGTTCGTGCTTTTTACCTGCATCCCCTTTGCTCTGGGCGTCTATTTCCGTATCCGCGTCAGGAACTTTCAGTCTGCTGACCTGGGGTTTGAAGCTGCCATTCTGGTCGGCGTGTTGGGCGGCCGTGTGGCCGGCACTCTGGGCGGCGCCATCATGTCGCTGCCGGCGTTGTTTTATGGCGAGTGGCTGACCCTGCCGGTGAACGCGGGAGCAGGAATGCTGGCCGGATCGCTGCGCCACTTCTGCCGCAATCAGGAAGAGATATGGACGTTCTCTCCGTTCATCGACCTGAGCGTGTACCGCTGGATCAAGCGCAACTTGCGGCATCCGCGCATCGATTGGCAGACGGCGTTCTTCCTGATGATCATTGCTCTGCAGGCGGCACGCATTGAGCTGCAATGGGCGGCCCCCAAAGGATGGCTGTGGGTGCTCTATCTGCCCACGCCCGTGGCCTTGCTGGCGGTGTTTGCCACCACAGTGGCCACCATTGCCATTCCCATCAAGATCTGGAACCTCACCCGCATCGAAATGAAGCTGGAAGAGCAGGAGCGCCTTCTGCTGGAGGCCCGCCTGGACGCTCTGCAAAGCCAGATCAATCCCCATTTTCTCTTCAACACGCTGAACTCCGTGTCTTCGCTCGTCCGCTTTGATCCGGACCGCGCG
>JBGPZS010000115.1:0-9829 GCA_041493865.1 Terriglobia bacterium | reverse complement strand
TCTCCACGGAATCCAGATCATCCCTGAAACGGATTTCATCAGGCTAAATCTGCTGCCTGACGCACGATCCATGTGGCTTGGGTTTGAAGAAGGCAAGGGATATTTTCTGACGCTGGACAAGTGCGAGATGTCTCCCCTGCATTTCTCCTCGGACTGCGCCATCGAAGGGATTCGAGAGCTGTTGTAAAACAAAACGGTCCGCCGCGGATTGGCGCAGAAGATTCACGGGGAACGGCTCTGGGACTGCCTTGAGGACAATTGGAGTAAGGGATGATGCCGGGCATGCGCGGCGATTCGGTGGTCCAGCCATCCGCCAGGACCGACCCAGGATCCAGGCCATTTATATATCCGGATTTGCTGAGTGTTTCGATGTACCGTTCTTGTACCGCGTAAGAAGTTTTCGGCATCAGTGCTGTGTGCCCCAGCTCTGGATCTGTTCCTCACCAGGTTTCGTGCAAACGTGAAAGCCGACTTTCTCAAAAGGTTGGAGCGGACGCAACTCTGGGAATGATCGCCAAGGGCGAGAATCGCACCCAGATGCGGCAAAGCCTTCCGGCGCGAGTACGGAAGAAGCTTATGAAACCGCCAATTGCTATTTGCTCCCTTCTGGCCTAATCTTCTTCGTCCTATGAAATCCATCTTTGCATTGCTCCTGCTGACCGCCGCTGCCTTCCCGCAGAACCAGCCTGCCGACCTGGTCCTGAAGAATGCCAACATCTACACTGTTGACGGGCACAAGCCGAACGCGCGGGCCGTCGCCGTGAAGGGAGACAAGATCTTCTTCGTCGGCTCTGACGCCGAGGTGCAGCCCTGGGTCGGCCCGGGCACCCGCGTCCTCGATCTGAAAGGCGCGACCGTGGTGCCCGGCCTTACCGACGCGCATTACCACTTCCTGGGCGTGGGCGCGCGCGAGCTCACTTTCAACCTGGAGGGCACAAAGAGCCTTCAGGATTTACTGGCGCAGGTAAAAGAGCGGGCCGCAGCCGCCAAACCCGGTGAGTGGATCGTCGGCCGCGGATGGATCGAGACTTTCTGGAACCCGCCGGTCTTTCCCACGCGCTCCGAGCTCGATAAAGTTTCGCCGAACAATCCCGTGATCCTGGGCCGGGCTGACGGCCATGGCGCGGTGGTCAACTCCGCCGCGCTCAAGGTGGCCGGCGTTGACCGTAATACTCCTAATCCCTTCGGCGGAGAAATCTCCAAGGACAAAAATGGTGAGCCCAACGGCATGCTTCTCGATCACGCGCAGGGACTGGTGCGCTCCAAGGTACCGCCGGAGGCGGCCGCCGACCCGGAGAAGGCCGCAGTGGCCGCCGACCAGCGCAGCATCATGCTGGGCTGGTGTGAAGTGCAGGACCCAGGCGGAACATGGAATGATGTGGACGTCTATCGCAAGCTCTACCAGCAGGGCAAGCTGAAGGTGCGTATGTACAAAGCCGTGTCGGGTCCCGGTCCGCAGGCCGACCGCCTGTTGCGCGAGGGCGCGCAGATCGGCGTCTTTGACCACCATCTCACGGTGCGCTCCATCAAGGTGGTATCCGATGGCGCGCTGGGATCGCGCGGAGCGGCCATGCTGACGCCCTACTCCGATAAATCTGATACCTCAGGGTTTCTCACGGTAGAAGCCGAGGCGCTCCGTCCCATGCTGGTCTCTGCGCTCAAACAGGGCATTCAGGTGGAGACTCACGCCATCGGCGACCGCGCCAACCGCTTCATCCTCGATGAATACGAGCGCGCCTTCAAGGCCGTGCCTGCGGGAGAGCGCAAAATCGCCGAGCCACGCTGGCGCGACGAGCACACGCAGATCGTGAATCCAGCCGACCTGCCGCGCTTCGCCAAACTGCATGTGATTCCCTCCATGCAGCCTTCGCACGCGATTGGCGATCTGTTTTTTGCGCCCCGGCGAATCGGCATGGAGCGCCTGCAAGGCGCTTATGCATGGGAGACTCTGATCAAGTCCGGCACACAGATCGCAGGCGGATCGGATGCCCCCGTGGAACGCGGCGAGCCCATGATCGAGTTCTACGCCGCTGTGGCGCGCAAGCCGCTTCCTGCACGAGCGCAGGGCGCGTCCATGGAAGGCTGGCATCCCGAGGAAGCCATGACTCGCGAGCAGGCACTCAAATCCTTTACGCTATGGGCGGCTTACGCGGCATTCGAAGAAGATCTGAAGGGAACGATCTCCGCGGGCAAGCTGGCCGATTTCACCGTGCTCTCAGCCGACATCATGAAAATTCCCGAGCCGGAAATTCTGAAGACCAAGAACGTGATGACGATTATTGGCGGGCAGGTGGTTTACGACGCGGCTGCCCATTAAACTAGTTTAGGAATTGCTGTGCAGCAGAGCCTTTGCGATATTGATCCACTCCGCATCCAGTGGCTCTCGGCACACGGGCTTGCCTGTACGAGCGTACCAATACGCGGCATTGTCGCAATGCCGGCATCCGCGGCTCGTTCATCCGAATGCTGACGCGATAGCAGGTAACGCGAGGTTGAGTGACCTCGAGCAGCGCCCGCTGCCGATCTGATATCGTTCGCCAATGTACACGGTATCGTCGGGCAATCCTCGGTCGTGAAGTTCTCGCCGAACTGTCCGTGGACGAAGTCAGTCCTCTTCAGCTGCTCCTGCCAATAGCGATACGATTCGATCTGGTAGACGAAAACGGCTCGCTGCTCACCCCCGTGCCCGGTTGAATCAGATTAGAAGAATTAGGCACAAATTTGAAATCGGCAGACATCACTCGATCACGACCGATTTCGAGAGATGCCGCGGCCGATCAATATTCCGTCCACAGAGCACGGCGATATGGTAGGCCAGGAATTGAAGTGGAACCACTTCGACGATTGGCTGCAGCAGTACCGGTGCCTCCGGCACGCGCAAGATTCGAGGCGCGATCCTTTCCACTTCTCTATCGGTCTCGCTCACAATCGCCAGCACTGGAATTTCGCGATCAACAAACTCGCGTATGCTGGCAAGGGTCTTTCCGTAGCGCAACACGGAATCCGAATCATGACGGTCCTGCGTGGCAAGGACGACGATAGGCAACTGCTCATTCACCAGCGCCGTGGGCCCATGCTTCAATTCGCCGGTGGGATACCCCTCAGCGTGAATATAGGAAACTTCTTTGAGCTTCAGAGCGCCTTCCAGGGCGATCGGGTAGTCAATATCCCTGCCCATATAGATGAAGTCTTTGTATCCGTGAAGCTGCCTGGATAACTCAAGGCATGCTTCGTCGGTTTCCAAGGCCTTCTCGATCAGTTCCGGCAGCGTGGGCAAGGCGCGCAGCGCCACGCGGGTCGCATCATTCATGGTGGAACGTACCTGGGCAAGGTGAGCGGAAAGAATAAACAGCGCGGTCAGTTGGGTCGTGAAGCTCTTGGTCGCGGCAATGGCAACCTCTTCTCCGGCATGGGTAAGCAATGTTGCATCGGCAAGTCGCGTGAGCGGCGTGTTCGGCACATTGCAGATGGCGAGCGAGCACGCGCCCTTACGCCGCGCTACTTTCAGGGCCGTGATGGTATCAATCGTGGTGCCGGACTGTGAGGGGAAAATGGTCAATTCATGCGACGCGACCACAGGATCGCGATAGCAATACTGGCTGGCAAAATCCACCTCCACGTCTAAGCCTACCATCCGTTCCAGCATGAACTCACCAACCATTCCCGCATGCCGGCTGGATCCGCTTGCCGCGATCGTGATCTTGCTGAATGATCGGACCAACTCCGCTGACAGTCCAAATTGCGGCATTCTTCCCTTGTCATCGAGATTGCCTTCAATTACGGTGCGGACGGCTTCCGGTTGGTCGTAAATCTCCTTGATCATGTAGTGCGCGAAGCCGTCTTTACCTTTGCTCTTGTCTGAATTCACGCTGCCACTCCTGCGCCATTGGATCGCACAGCCCAACACTCCTATTGCAGATGATTTAGCCGAGTAGCTCGCATTTCTTCAATGTTCATCAGGTTAGTGTGTTGCTGCGTGCCAGAAAGCGTATGCCGTCCCTCTGTGGAGAGATGCCGGAAGAGCAGCAAGCGGGCACCACCGCAGTATCAGCCCGGAGGAACGAGAGTTGAGAGACGATGTTCGGACCAATGCGGAGCTCTTACCCCGTGGTGTAACAGCCCCGCATCGCCGCTCTGGCGAGCTTTCTCGCCAGAAGTTGCCAGATCTTTTCGGCATCCCCGCTGCGGTGGGCCGGTACCATGATCTGGCACCGGCCTTTGGGCCATACCGCAGTTGGAGAACCCGCTAGAATCTGCACTCCATAGCAAGTCGAATTTTTGGCTTCGGTCGGTGAATCAGTGCCATTCCCGCTTTCAGAATGGCTCAGCCTGTTGATCCACCACCCATCAGTCATCCCAACGATCAAAAGAGAAGTTTCAGACCGAACTGCACCTGGCGGCCCGGGTTTGAGGACGTGATTACCCCAAATGTCGAACCAGAACTCGTGTTCGGAGCACCAAGGATCGGTGTGTTCGTAAGGTTGATGAACTGAGTAATAAACTGGAAGTTTGTTCTCTCCGAAATAGAGAACGCCTTCACAATGCTCAGATCGGAAGTTGCCAATCCCGGCCCACGGAACGCACCTGCGGCGCAGGTGCCAAAGGTCCCTGGGTTCGCATCTGTTACTGCTGCGGGATTCAGAAAACGCGGACCAAGTACTCCAAAAGTGTTTGGATCATTGGGATTGGTGAACGCTCCGCTGCCTGATTGAGAAACACCGGGGACGCAGTTTGGGCGAGGCGAGGCGCTGCCGGTTAAGGATTTGTCCGCACCGTGAGGATAGAGAGCAAAGCCCGTATGCAGAGTAAAGTTGGACGCGATGCTCCAGCCCCCAACAATCGTATTCACAACAGGAGAAGCACTCCCGCCGAACATGCGGCCTTTTCCAAAGGGCAAGTCATACAACAGATAGCCATTGAACAGGCCGGCGGCATCGGAGATACAGCGTCCATAATCGCCTTTGGCGTTGTACGCGTTCTGGAAGAAGAACCCGAAGCCGGTCTGGCTCGTTGTTCCCGGAAGGGCTTCTTCATCCCCGAAAGGCCCAAAGTAGCCCAGGCTGTTGGTCATACACCTGGACCAGGTATAGTTGGCTTGAAATTGCAGTCCTTGCCATGCCCGCTGGGCGACCGATACTTGCAAGGCGTTGTACCGCTGAATGCCGCTGGAATCGTTAAAGCGGATCGTGGGAGAGTTCCCCGCTCCGCAGCAGTTGATTAAGGGCTGCGCGAACGGCCCCGGTGATGTGGTTCCATTCGGATTCAGAACCAACTGATTAAAGATAAAAATGTCGGACATGTGGTCAATTTTGTTGCCCACGTATGCCACCGAGACTGACGTCCTGGTTCCCAGTTGCCTTTGGATCGTGAGGTTCCACTGCTGATCCGCGGCAGGCCGGAGATTGGGGTTGGTCAGGTGCAACGTCGCCCCCTGAATACACGCTGGGGAAAGCGCTTGTAACGTTGCTATGGTGCAGGCCGACGCGGGAAAACCGCTGAATCCCTGGCTCAACGTGCTGTTTGGTAAGGCCTGGGTCGCTGGGGTAATAACCTCGTGGGCTTGTATGAAGGGAGGGTTCTGGTAAGGCAGGTTGTTGACGCCGTTGGCCTCCATGAAGCTGGAAATACCATAAGCAGCACGAATTACCGTATTCCTGGCCCAAATAGAGTTCCAGTGCGGTTGCCATGCCAGGCCAACGCGGGGCTGGAAGTTCCCGATGCCGGTGTAGGTGTTGTACCCGGAGCCGATCGTCGGTTTTCCCGTGATTAGATCAAAATTAACGTCCTGGCCGTTATTCGTCTGACGGGCTGTCGTCAATTCGTAGCGCAGACCGAGATTCAGGGTAAGGTTGTTGGTAATGCGCCAGTTGTCCTGCCCAAATATCCCAAAGAGGCTGTTGCGCAAGTATTTGTTGCCGCCGCCGCCGTTCCCCTGCTGAGCATCTTGAGGAAGGCCGAGCATGAAGTCGGCAGCTGGACTGCCGCTGGACGCGGCGTTGTTGCCGGTGAATTGACCATTGAAGATAAACCCGCCTGCCAGACCGGCATTCCCTGGATACAGGTCATTCATGATGTAGTGGTAAGCCTGGAAGCCGCCGTGAATTACGTGCCGGCCATGGGTCCAGGTAGCGGTGTCCTCGAACTGCCAAGTTGTGTCATGAAAGGACTGGACCAGATCGTTATTGCCAATCACGCCTGGCTGCGTTCCCGGTCCGACGAAAGTCATCGCTGGAAGAAAACTCGACGTCACTCCTGCGATCCCAAAAGTCGTCGACAAGGTCTGTCCTGTCGGGTTGGAAAAGCCCTCGGTCACGGGGAAATACTGGAAGCCCACTCGAGCATCGTTCACCAGCGACGACGAGAAGGTATGGGTTTCGTCTACGACAAAGTTCTTGATGGGGAAAGTACGATCGGAATCACCCAGCAATTGGATGCTATTGCTTGTGGGCGCCGTCACAAACTGCTGTGACCAGCGGCCCATGACGTGGTCTTTGCTGGAAGGAACAAAGTCGATCTTGAGATCGCCTTGATAAGAGTTGGTTTTAAATTGGCTGACATTGTTGGCAACCGCACCGCCAGGATAGAACGGCGAGGTAACAATGGCTCTGGCGGCAGAGTTGAGTCTGCCGATTGGAATCTGATTGTTCGCAAATGCCGTCCGACTGCCCGGCGTTGCGCTGGATCCCGGATCAAAGAGCTGATGCGCCGGATTGTTACAGAGGCCTCCGGTGAATCCTTCGGGACAAAATGCGGAGAAGTTACCGATACGCTGCGCGTCGGGAACCAGGTTCAATTGGCCAACGGTAGCGGGCTGGGAAAAGAGCGATTCCGCATAATCAGCGAAGAAAAACAGTTTGTTCTGCACGATGGGGCCACCAAGCGTGAACCCAAAATTATCGTAGTGCAGCGGCGCTCTGGGCGCTATCTGCTTGCCAGCCGCATCTCTACCGCAAATGAAGGTAGTAGGTGAATTCTGAAGGCAGGCATGGTTATTTTGCCAGCTATTTGCATTTAAGCCGCCGCGACGAAGGTAGTCGTAGAGTGAACCATGGAAATCATTGGTCCCTGATTTGATGGTTACGTTCACCACACCGCCCAGATAGTTGCCGAAGTCAGCGGGCGCGCTCCCAGTAATCATGTTGAATTCCTCAACGGCGTCCGGAGCGGGGACGAAGCCCACGTCATTATTGTCGGGCTGGTTGTTGTCCATTCCATCCAAAATGAAGTTGTTTTCCTGTTCGCGCGCGCCATTGACGTAGGGTCGGCCCGTGCCAAAGGTGTTCTGCGCTGCCTGGAAACCAAACAGGTTCGGAGTAATTACGCCAGCATTCGATATCAGCGTCAGCTGGTTGGTGTTATGCGTGGACAGGGGAAGTGCCTGGATGGTCCGCGACTCGACCACACTGCCGATCAAACTCGTATCCGTCTGCAGAAGCAACGCCTCCGCTGAAACCTCCACGGTCTCAGTGACTGCCCCGACCTTCAATTGAAAATTAAGCCGGGCGGTCTGGTTCAATACCAGAGTGAATGCCTTTTGCGCCACCGGACGAAATCCTTTGGCATCTGCTTTCACTTCATAGGTCCCCACGGGAACGTTCGCAAAATTGAATGTCCCTGTGTCGTTCGATTGCGTTACCAACGTCGTTCCGCGCTCCACGTCTTTGGCAGTCACTGTAGCGCCTTGCACCGGAGCTCCGTTTGGATCGACCACGGTGCCCACAATCGCTCCCGTGACCTGCTGTGCGCACGCAACGCCTGCCATAACGACGAGCAGGGCCAAAGAAATACAAAATGAAAGGGCGCCCGCCAGCAGTGCCCTGTGAAGGTTGTTTCGCCCGTCATCTGCCGTAATGCGACAGCAGGAGGAGTGGAGACTTTCATTTGAAACTTGAGAACGCAGCATTCGACCTCCATCAGTGCGGGTCGTTCCGTCCCACACGCTCAAGGTGCATTTCGCCTCCTTCGACCGCGCGGGCTATTAAACAGATTCAGCGTTTATTAAAACGTTTCCATAAACACGGAACGGAATTTTTACAAAGAGTATCGCTTCTGTCAAGGAAATGTTAAAAAGAATTTTAGAGCCGCAGAAATTCAGTTCCGATATGGAACCTGATGCATTCGTCTCAGCCCTGTTCCCATGACGCAAGAGCTACGAATCAGCCTGCCAGAGAGTGGTGGCATTTCGCACCACAAGTAATCATAGGTAGCCGTGCGGCCCCCAGCAATCCTGCACGATCCTGCAATAGAGCGGGCTTGACTTCGGTGGAGCGATGGCTTCGCTTTTCCTCTTCACCCGCCCGAAAAACGATTGACCGCTCGTGCAATTCATGAAACATGGCAGGAGAGAACTGGTCCCAGGCATTCGCTACGCCGCCCCCAATGATGTACATGGGCAAGTTGAAGGCATTGATCAGGTTCGCAAGCGCAATCCCTAGCGCGGTGCCGGCGGCGTTGAAGATCTCGATGGCCGCCGTATCTCCGGATTTCGCACAGGCATGAACCGACCGCGCGCTCAAATTGGGATTCGAGTTTTGCGCCGCCGCAAGACATGCGGACCGGCCTTCTTCGGCGGCCAAGGTCGCCATACGATGGATCGCTGTAGCGGACGCATATTGCTCCAGGCAGCCGCGGTTTCCGCACCTACACGCAATGCCTTCACTGATTACTGTCATGTGGCCGAGCTCACCGGCCATGCCCAGTACACCATGCCATGGTTTCCCGTTCACGACAAACCCGCCACCCACACCGGTTCCGAGCGTAATCATGCAGAGATCATCAGTGCCTTGGCCCGCTCCAAGCCATTTTTCACCCAGCGCGGCACAGTTAGCATCATTTTCCAGGATCACAGTGGTACTCAGTTTCTTTTCCAGGTCTTCACGCGCGGCATAGCCGTTCCATCCAGGTAAGTTCGCGGCCGAATGCACGGTACCCGCCTCAAGATCGATGATTCCAGGCAGTCCTACGCCAACCCCCTTGAAAGTGTGACTGTTGGAGTATCTGCGGGAGAGAAATCTCACTGCATCGGTAAGCCGGGCCACTACGTTTTCTCGTCCATAGTCAATTTCGCTAAGCGCTTCAACCGACTCCAGCAACTCTCCATTTTCATTCACTGCGGCAACGCGCAGATTAGTCCCCCCCAGGTCCACTCCAATCGCGAACGCACCCACAATCCACCTCCCGCGCGCTAAAAGGCCAGCTTGGCTTATTCCGTCAAATTTCGCCAACATTATAGCGAATCGTTTCAATAAAACAACTACAATACAAGAAATTCGGAGTTCGCGATATTTATTAAAGGGATTTATGGGTAAAAATGCGAAAATGGCAGCGAGAAATTTCAGCTCGAGTTCTCCTCCGTTCCCCAAATACCAGGTGACAAAGTGAAGCGTGATGCGAACAAGACCACGGTGACGATCCGTGATGTCGCCAAGATGAGCGGCTTTTCGGCCAGCACTGTTTCTATTGTGCTCAACAACGCGCCTCTGGCGCGTTACATTCCGCCACAGACCAAGGCACGTATTCAAAAGGCGGCGAAAACACTGGGATATTACCCCAATGTCTTTGCTAAGTCCCTGCGCAGCAAACGCAATCACACCGTGGGCGTCATGGTCTTCGATATCACCGATCCCTATTGCACGCCAATCCTGCGCGGGATAGAGAACTCCCTGTACCAAGCATCGTATTTGCAAATCCTGGCAGACGCACACAATGAGCGCGGCCGTTTTGAGCGTTATCTGGAGATGCTTCTGGAACGGCGGATCGAAGGGCTGATCGTGTTGGCCAACTGGCTTTATCTCGACATCAATCTCCTCGCCGATATCGAACGCGGCGC